>DAOUMT010000284.1:0-6491 GCA_034409195.1 Dehalococcoidia bacterium | reverse complement strand
TTAAAGACCTGATGCGTGCCACTTTCTGGTGTCCGCCGCATCCCCCCCACGTCGAGCTCAATGAGCACACAATCCCCTTTATGCAGGTATACAAACAGCACCAGCCGGACATGTGGACCAGAGAGCTGCTCGAGTGGACTATGTTCGACCTCATGGACGAGTACCTGGATACCGAGCCCTTCAAGGTGAACCAGGCATGGATAGCCCTGGTATCGGGGGCCCACGGCCACATGGAGGGAGCAGCTATCCCGGCACTGTGCAGCGTGGCCACCGTCATGCCGCCTGCCGTCGCCATGCCCGTGGCCCCGCGCGGCAACATCCACGGCTACTATCATGCCCTGCTGCGCTGTGCCATCGCCCATGGCGTGGTCGTGCGCACGTGCTGCCCCGTGGAGGAGATCATCATCGAGCACGATCGTGCCGTCGGTGTACGGCTCAGGGACGATGCCACCTGGGGTGCGAAGAAGATCTGGGCGAATAAGGCGGTGATAAGCGCCGTTCACATAAAACCGACCTTTCTCGAATTGATAGGGCCCCGGCATCTGGACAGCGGCTTCCTGCAGAGGATCAAGGACCTCAGCCTCAAGGGCGGGAGCCTCTACATGACGCACTATCTGACCCGTGAACGGCTTCGCGTACGCCCCAAGTTCCAGACGCCCAGCTACAAGTACGAAAATTACGGGTCTTTCACGGGTCCGTTCTATCCCAATGACTCGCGGGAGCTATACTTCGAAAACGTGACGGAGGTTATGGGGCATCAGCGCAACCTCACCATCCCTCCGGAGAGAGCGATGTACGGCATGGTTGCCAGTGAGACCTACGCCGAGTGTCACCCCCAGAGTACCCGCCCCGGCTACTATATCAACGGGCCTCAGTGGATGCTGGTCCCCACGCCGGAGTATAACGTGGACGGCATGGACGCGATGGAAGACAAGGTCAAGTGGAACGAATACATGCGCAAAGCACTCAGCCAGGTGGTCGAGAATCTTGATTCCGATAATATCGTCCAAATCATGGGGGAATCCCCTCGGGAGCAGGAGTTCCGCAACACCGGGATGCTCGGCGGCTCCTGGTACGGACTCCGCTGTGACCGGGACCAGTGGTGGAACGAGCGCCCGCTGCCCGAGCTGGCACGCTACCGCGTACCGGGCATTGACGGCCTGTATCTCTCCCACCAGTCATCCGCCCACCCCGGTGGCCTCTGCCTGATGGCCGTAGGCTACAATCTGATGCACATCCTGATAGAGGACGGCATCGCCGAGCCAGGGGACTGGTGGTATGCTTCGCCCTGGTACATTCCCGAAGAAGGCAAAATATCGGCAATACCGAACCGTCCGTCATCGGTAGCAACCCGCTAAGGAGGAAAAACATGAAACAGAAAAGAGAGCTTGTCGGTCAGCCACACCCCCAGTGCTTCTTCTCCGAGTTCCCTGCCGAGAGCGATTGGGATGCTGTTATCATCGGAGCCGGACCCAATGGTCTGATTACAGCGGCCTATCTGGCCCGCGCCGGCCTCAGAGTTGCCATAGTGGAGCGGCGCTATGAAATCGGCGGAGGATTGGCCACTGAGGAGATACTTTATCCGGGGTTCTACTCCAACATACACGCCATCTATCACCTCATGGTCGACTTTATGCCCGCCATCAAGGACTTCGACATGGAGCGCCATGGCCTGGTCTGGATAAAGCCCAACCTGCAGACCGCCATGGTGTTCGGGGACGGCGGCTCACTATTGCTAACGCGCATGATCGAGGATACCATGGATTCTTTCCATAAGTACTCTGACAAAGATGCGGTCGCTTTCGGTAAATTGATGAGGAACTGGCGGCGCATAGTGAGCGAGATACTAGCTCCGGCAACCTATATACCCGCTATGGCTCCGATAGACCTGACCGTGGCTATGCAGCGCACCGAAATTGGCCGTGAGATGCTGGAGCTTGTGGAACAAAGCCCACTTGATATTATTAATAACCATTTTGAGAACGACCGGATAAAGGCATTCCTGCTGTACATCAGCTGCATGTGGGGGCTGGATCCCAGGGAGACGGGGATAGGTTTCTATGTCCCGCTCCTTATCGATCGCGGTATGAACAAGTGCTACCTGCACGGCGGTTCACACAAGCTGGCTGGCGCTCTGTCACGAGAGATAGTCCAGGCTGGCGGCACTATACTAGAGTCCTCCGACGTCATCAAGATCAATAGGCATAACGGCTCAGTAACAGGTATTGAACTTGGGGAAGGCCGCACTCTGAACAGCGATGTGGTCATATCCAGTCTCGATCCCCACACCACTTTCTTCGACCTTATGGATAAAAATAAGCTTCCAGCAGACCTTAAGGACGCTGTGGAACGCTGGAAATACGACAAGTGGAGCTTCAATACCGTGCATGTAGTATCGAAAGAGGCTCCACATTATGCCTGCGGGGATTCGTGGGTCGATGAGTCCTTCATGACTATATTCGGCTTTGAGAGCACCAAGCAGCTCCTTGCCCATTGGGACAACGTGGTGGCAGGCAAGCTCGACAAGAACAACCTGGGCGGGCATGCCACCTGCGAGAGCTTCCTCGATTCGCACCTAGTTCGGAAGCCGGGGAATCATGTCTCCTTCTTCCAGATGCACGCTCCCTATAACCTCGAGGGGGGATGGGACAAGCGAGGCTCTGAGATTATGGATGCAATGCTGGCCAAATGGGAGAAGGCAGCCCCCAACATGAAGCGGGGAAATCTCGTCATGTCCAAGCAAGAAACGCCGAAGGATATTGAGATACGCTTTCCCAACATGCGCCTCGGCTCAATCAAGCACGGCGACTACACGCCGATTCAGATGGGTTGCTTCCGCCCCAACGAGGCCTGCTCTAATCACAGTACTCCCATTAAAGGTCTGTATGTATGCGGCGCCTCCACTTATCCCGGCGGCCTGGTGCTGGGAGGCCCGGGCTATCTCGCTGCCAACAAGGTAGCGGAGGACCTGGGAGTTAAGAAGTGGTGGAAACCTACGAAAGAGATGGAGCAATATACAAAGACGTATCTTGAATAGTCGTCGCACTGTACCAAGCAAGCGTTAAGGAGAAGAGTATGCCCAAAGAAGAGAGATATGACTTTGTCATCGTTGGCGGCGGACCCAACGGGGTGGGAACTGCAGCCTATCTTGCCAAGTGTGGCGCTAGTGTCTGCGTTCTGGAGGAGAGACCTGAGGCAGGGGGTGCAGTTGAGAACACCGAGCCTATTCCAGGGGTGCGTATTACACCTCATGCCATGTACATGTATGCCGGCCCTGCGCCCGCCTTCGAGCAACTGGAGCTGCACAAGTACGGCTTCCGCATGGACTGGAGTCCGCAGTCAAGGAACCTCGCTGACCAGCAGGTAAGAGGCGTAGCGACCACTGCTGGTTTAGCACCGATATCTGACAAGGACGCCATGGGCTGGGCCAAGTTAAGCGGTATGCTTACCAGCCCTCCATTTATCAAAGAGCTGCTGCGCTCCATCTTCTGGTGCCCACCCCATCCACCTGAGGTGGAGGTAACAGCAGAGAATATCCCCTATATGCAGGTGTACAAGTGCCACCAGCCTGATGTCTGGACTGAAGAGTTACTCGATATGACTATGTTCGACCTCATGGACGAGTACCTGGAAACAGAGCCAGTCAAGGTGCTGCATGCTATGGTGGCCTGGTATTCAGGCGCTGCCGGTCACTGGGAGGGCGTGGCTATACCGGCGCTTGGCTGTGACATCACCCTCACAATTTACGGTGGAATCAGCGTTCCTCGCGGCGGTATGCACAGCTACTTTCATTCTATCATACGCTGTGCCATCGCCCACGGCGTAGTAGTGCGCACCTGCTGTCCTGTGGATGAGATTATCATTCAGGATGGGCGGGCGGTAGGGATACGGCTCAGAGAAACTGCCACCACCGATGAGAAAAAGATTTGGGCAAATAAAGCTGTGATCAGCGATGTGGATGTCAAACAGACTTTTACCAAGCTCGTGGGACCACAGCATTTGAGTTCGAGCTTCAGGAGGAAGGTGGAAGACATCAGCCTCAAGGGAGGCAGTATCTGGGTTTCTCATCTACTTACCCGTGAAAAGCTGCGTTGCCGTCCCAAATTCAGAAACCCCATTTCGGGAGACGATGCCGGTCTTGGCCCTTACCCCTGTGACTCGCGCGAAATCTACTATAAGCATGTAGCGGATGTCGATGGCCGCAGAGGCAGACCAACAATGCCGCCGGAGAGGCTGATGTGGCTTTCTACCCCCGGCGACAGGTTCGACGCCGCTGACTCGCAATGTACCATCCCAGGACGCTATTTAGCTTCACCCTACTACACCTACGTTCCACCCCCTGAATATACCGTGGGTGGTCCCGATGCCCTTGATAAGATCAAGGAAGAGATAAATGCCTACCTGAGAAAAGCTTTTAGCCAGACCATTGAGAATCTTAACGATGACACCCTGGTCCACCACTGGGCAAATACCCCCTATGAGTCCGAGTTTCGCAACACCGGCCTTATCGGGGGAACATGGTGCGGCACCCGTCATTGCGACGACCAGTGGGGAGAAAACCGTCCCATCCCGGAATTGGCCCGATACCGCACACCCATCGAAAGGCTCTACTTATGCAACCAGACGGCATGTCACCCCGGCGGTCTGGCATTGATGGCTATCCCCTACAACCTGATGCACATATTGATCGAAGATGGCTTAGCCGAGCCTGGCAAATGGTGGTATCCGTCTCCCTGGTACATTCCACAAAAAGACAAAATATCTGCCGTGCCGCTGCATGCAGGAGGCAAGTAAAATGCCAGACCCATTGATTGGAAAGATATTCGACGAGTTTCCCGATGAAAGCAATTGGGATGTGGTCATCATCGGAGGTGGCCCGAACGGTCTGATAGCCGGAGCATACCTGGCTAAAGCCGGGTTAAAGGTCGCTGTGGTAGAGCGGCGCTACGAAGTTGGTGGTGGGCTGGCTACAGAAGAGATACTATTCCCTGGCTATTACTCGAACATGCATGCTATCTATCATATGATGGTTGATTTCATGCCCGTACTCCAGGACTTCAATATGAACCGCCATGCTTTAATGTGGCTCAAACCCAATGCTCAAACCGGCATGGTGTTCAAGGACGGTCAATCCCTGCTGCTGACACGCATGGTGGAAGATACCAAGGACTCTATTAGCAAGCTATCTTATAAAGACGCCATCGCCTTCGGCAAGCTGATGAGGAAGTGGCGCAAGATAGTCGATGAAATAATCGGGCCCGCTACGTATATACCACCCATGGCACCAATAGAAATATCAATGGCCATGCAGCGCACCAAGGTCGGTAACGAGATGCTGGAGCTTGTTGAGCAGAGCCCCCTGGAGATAATCACCAAGAACTTCGAAAACGATAGGGTGAGGGCTCTTTTGCTTTATGCCAGCTGCATGTGGGGACTGGACCCCAGGGAGACCGGAATAGGTATGTTTGTTGCCCTCATGCTGCAGCGAGGCGTTAATAAGTGTTACTGCGACGGCGGGTCACACAAGTTTGCCGGCGCCCTGGCGCGAGAGATTGTTGGCAGCGGCGGAACTATTGTCGATGCTGCTGAAGTAAGCAAAATCATTATGGAAAATGGTCGCGCAGCCGGGGTTCAGCTTGCAGAGGGTCGTGTGCTTCGCAGCAAAGTGGTAATGTCCACACTCGACCCGCACTCCACATTCCTCAGCCTTGTCGGAGCTAAGAATCTGCCGGCCGACCTAAAAGAATCCATTGAGAGATGGCAATACGACAAGTGGAGCTACTACACCCTGCATGTGGTCAGCAAAGAACCGCCAAAATATGCCTGCGAAGACCCCTGGGTTAACAACGCATTCATGGTCATTTTCGGCATCGAGAGCACCGAGCAGCTCCTGGCTCACTGGGATAACGTTGTTGCGGGAAAGCTCGGTGATAACTTCGGCGGTCACGCCACCTGTGAGAGTCTTCTAGACCCACACCTCGTCCGCTCTCCAAAGGGAGGGTATGTATCATTCTTCCAGATGCACGCCCCGTATGAAATCGAAGGCGGCTGGGACAACAAAGGCAAGGAGATGGAGGAGGCAATCCTGGAAAAGTGGCGTAAAGCGGCGCCGAACATGACAAAAGATAACATTATTATGACCAGCCATGAGACGCCTGCGGGCATAGAAATCCGCTTCCCCAACATGCGCCGCGGTGGAATCAAGCACGGTGACTATAAGCCCATACAACTCGGCTGTTTCCGTCCTAACCAGGAATGCTCCAGCAGCAAGACCCCCATCGAAGGTCTCTATGTTTGTGGCGCCTCAACATATCCGGGCGGCATGGTGCTCGGAGGGTCCGGCTACCTGGGTGCTAACAGAGTGGCCGAAGATTTGGGCATTAAAAAGTGGTGGAAGCCTACCAAACCTATGGAGCAATACATCAAGACATACCTCGAATGAACGCTCCGGCTGAGGAAAGCTGAGAGTTTAGTTTTGTAACTACCGCCAA
>DAOUMT010000283.1:0-4360 GCA_034409195.1 Dehalococcoidia bacterium | reverse complement strand
CCCGGAGGCTCCGTGCTTCCCTTATACGATACCTTCCCCCAATATCCGCAGCTACGGCACATCTTGGTGCGCCATGAGCAGGGCGCGGCTCATGCAGCCGATGGCTATGCCAGGGCCACCGGTAAAGTAGGAGTCTGCCTAGCAACCTCCGGGCCTGGCGCCACCAATCTAGTGACCGGTATAGCCAACGCTCACCTGGATTCCTCGCCGATTATTGCCATCACGGGGCAGGTAGCCAGACCGTTCATCGGTAAGGATGCCTTCCAGGAGATTGATATCACCGGCATCACCGTCCCCATAACCAAACACAATTATCTGGTGCTCAAGGCAGAGGAGCTGGCCACTGTGGTGAAGGAAGCCTTCTATATCGCCAAGACCGGAAGGCCGGGGCCGGTGCTCATAGATATACCGAAAGATGTGTTTGTCGAGGAAGCAAATTTTCACTTCCCTGATAAAGTCAACATAAGCGGTTACAAACCCATTCTTAAAGGACATCCCTCCCAGGTGAAGAAAGCTGCAAATCTCATAAACGAATCGAAACGACCTGTCATCCTCGCCGGACGGGGAGTTATTATTTCGGGTGCGTACCCTGAACTCAAGGAATTGGCTGAGAAAGCGCAAATCCCGGTAATTACCACACTGCTGGGAATCGGCTGCTTCCCTGAAGACCATGTGCTCAGCCTGGGGATGATAGGCATGCACGGCATGGCTTACGCCAACATGGCTGTGTGCTCTGCCGACCTGCTTATCGCTATCGGCATGAGGTTTGATGACAGGGCAACCGGCAAAGTAAGTGGTTTCGCGCCACACGCTCAAATCATACACATAGACATAGACCCCGCAGAGATCGGCAAGAACGTGAAAGTGGACGTGCCCATCGTGGGCGATGTGAGGCACGTGCTCCGTGAATTGAACAAGCAAGTTGTTGTCCAGACACACCTCGATTGGATAGAACAGGTCGAGGAATGGCGGCGTGATCACCCTGCAGTGGTTATTCGTGAGGCCGATGAACTGCTGCCACAATACGTGATTAGGAAAATTTATGAAGTCACCCAGGGTAATGCTATTATCGTTACCGGTGTAGGACAGAACCAGATGTGGGCAGCGCAGCACTTCTGGTACAACAAGCCCAATACCTTGATATCATCAGGAGGATTGGGAACGATGGGATTCGAGTTGCCCGCAGCCATCGGTGCCAAAGTAGGTAAACCCAATGAGGCCGTATGGGCAATCGCCGGAGACGGCGGTTTCCAGATGACTATTCAAGAGCTGGCCACAGCGGCTCAGGACAATATCGCTGTGAAGATAGCTATCCTCAACAACGGCTTCCTGGGCATGGTAAGACAGTGGCAGGAGCTGTTTTACAAGAAGAACTACGTGGCAACTCCTTTAAGTAACCCAGACTTCGTCAAAGTAGCTGAAGCCTATGGCATACCCGGGCTCAGGGTAACCGACAAGAAGCTAGTTGTCGCCGCTATCCAGAGGGCTATGGAACATAACGGTCCGTTCCTCATCGAATTCGTGGTTGAACCGGAGGAGAACATCTATCCCATGGTAGCGCCGGGCTGCACCCTGGCCGAAATCATCGAGTCGCCCTTGAACAAGGTCAAGATCAAGGCAGGTTCCCAGGAAACGAGCAACTTGTAAGCTTTCGGCATAAATTTTGATGATAGGACTTGACAACGTCCCACTGTCACCCTGAGTGTAAGGAAGGGTCTCCGAAACCTGAGATTCTTCGCTCCGCTCAGAATGGCATGACATCTGGATACAAAGGAAAAGGCTATGAATAGCAAGACAAAGCGCACCTTAGTCGCCCTGGTGGAAGACAGACCCGGAGTCCTTAACAGGGTGTCGAGCCTGTTCCGCAGGCGCAATTTCAATATTGAGAGCATCGCCGTAGGACATTCTGAGCAAACAGGGTTCTCCAGGATGACCATTGTCGTAGATGGGGCTACTACGGCCGTAGAGCAGGTGAGGAAACAGCTCGACAAAGTGATCGAGGTAGTCAAGGTAATAGATATTTCGGAGGAGCCCATAGTGGCCCGGGAACTGGCGCTGATTAAGGTTCATGCCACCTCTTCCACCAGAAGCGAGATAATAGAGATCGTCGATATATTCCGAGCCAACATCATCGATGTTGCTCCCGGTTCATTGATTGTAGAGGTCACCGGTGATGAGGACAAGATTGACTCCCTGTACAATCTCTTGAGGAGATTCGGGGTGAAGGAGCTCTCACGCACCGGCAAGATTGCTATGGTCAGAGGTGCTGCGGGAGAGACCAACGTCGAGCCGGAGAAACCGGAAACGGAAGAGCGTCCCCGAAGAATTAGAAAGGCTAAACCTGCGTAAAATATGGAAAGGATGGAGAGAGAAAATGTACTATGACAAGGATGCTGACCTGGGTTTACTCAAAGGCAAAACCATCGCCATAGTGGGCTACGGCAGCCAGGGACATGCCCATGCTCAAAACCTCAGAGACAGCGGCTGCAATGTTATCGTGGGTGAGCTTAAAGATAGCCCGCCCTGGAAAGCGGCCAAGAAGGCGAAGTTTGAGGTACTGAGCGCGGAGGAAGCATCCCGTAAGGCCGATGTTATGACCCTGCTGGTGCCTGATACCTTGCACCCTGTGGTCTATCGCCAGATGCAGAAGGGTCTGACCAAAGGCAAGATGCTCATGTTTGCTCATGGCTTTAATATTCATTACAGCCAGATTGTCCCTCCCAAGGATATCGATGTGACCATGATTGCGCCGAAATGCCCGGGCCATATGCTGAGACGTACCTATACCGAAGGCGGAGGCCCCCCTGCTCTCGTCGCCGTGCATCAGGATGCTACGGGCAAGGCCAAAAAGATTGCACTGGCCTACGCTAAAGGCATCGGCTGCACCAGAGCAGGCGTCCTGGATACTACTTTCGCCGAGGAGACCGAGACCGACCTTTTCGGTGAGCAGACAGTTCTCTGCGGCGGCGTTTCCTCTTTAATCAAAGCCGGGTTCGAGACACTGGTCGAGGCTGGCTATCAGCCGGAGATTGCATATTTCGAGGTACTCCACGAATTGAAACTCATCACAGACCTTATTTACCAGGGCGGCTTGAGCTACATGCGGTACTCGGTGAGCGACACTGCCGAGTACGGAGACTATGTCTCAGGCCCCAGGGTAATAGACGAATGCACCAAGCAGGCGATGAGACAGATTCTGGCAGAAATTCAAGACGGCACCTTCGCCACTCGCTGGATTCTGGAAAACCAGGCAGGCCGTCCTTCCTTCAATATAATGAAGAAAAGAGAGCAAGAACACCAGATAGAGATAGTGGGCAAGAAGCTACGGGCTATGATGCCCTGGCTTAAAGCGAAGGAGTATGAATAGCACAGGAGAACACGGTGAATAGGGTCGTAATCTTCGATACTACGCTGCGCGACGGCGAGCAGTCGGCTGGCGCAGCGCTAAACATAGATGAGAAACTGGAGATCGCCCGGCAGCTGGAGAAACTGAGAGTAGATGTAATCGAGGCTGGCTTCCCCATATCCTCGCCAGGGGACCTAGAAGCGGTACGCCGCATTTCCCAAGAGGTGCACGACCCCACTATCTGCGCCCTGGCACATGCTAATGGGGATGCCGTAGACGCTGCCTGGCAGGCAATCAAGGATGCTCAGCACCCTCGCATCCATGTCTTTCTCTCCAGCTCTGAGATTCATATGGCCCACCAACTGAAGAAGAGCAGGGAGCAGGTACTGGAAGCAGCGAGGAGCATGGTGGCGCGGGCCAAAGATTATCTTGAGGATGTAGAGTTCTCTCCCATGGATGCCACACGCACCGACCCGGCGTTTTTGTACCAGATAATCGAAGCAACCATCGCTGCCGGAGCAACCACTGTGAATATACCAGACACAGTGGGCTACACCATACCGCGCGAGTTCTGTGAATTGATAGAGGGAATCTTCAAAAATGTGCCTAATATCAACAAAGCCGTGGTCAGCGTCCATTGCCACAACGCCCTGGGGCTGGCGGTAGCCAACAGCCTGGCTGTGCTCGACTGCGGTGTGAGGCAGATTGAGTGCACTGTAAACGGCATCGGGGAGCGCGCCGGCAATGCCTCCCTGGAAGAGATAGTTATGGCTCTGCGCACACGCAAGGACCTGTTCAACTACACAACCGATATCGATACTACGCAAATACATAAGATAAGCCGGCTGGTCAGCGACTTCACCGGGATGTCGGTGCAGCCCAACAAGGCAATCGTGGGCGCTAATGCCTTTCGCCATGAATCAGGTATCCACCAAGACGGCATACTTAAAGATAAAGCTACCTACGAGATAATGGACCCCAGGGATATAGGACGCACCGGCACCACTCTTACCC
>DAOUMT010000282.1:0-10057 GCA_034409195.1 Dehalococcoidia bacterium | reverse complement strand
GTCAGTAGGGAGTGTGGGGTTGTCTTGTGCAAAACGAGTGAGGTAGCTGGCATAACCGGTAATGGTGTTTTGGCTTAAATGCTTTTGCTTGCATCTTTCCAGGAATGTTGTGACTAGGTCTGCTGTGATCATTGTGTTATCCCCTCTCTGTTTGAAAGGGGCGTGGGGAGTGCTTATTGCGGTAGACTTAAAATCCGTTGGGCTTCGGCCCTTGCGGGTTCAAATCCCGCCCTCGGCACCACGTTTGATAACACCCCACAACTCGGCCCAACTATTTATTCCGGACATATAAAATTGGCCCCGGAAGGACACCGTGAAGCGCTTTTCTGGCACTTAGACTACTGGACTTACCCAAAATGTGATAATTTCTTAACCTTTTCCTTCCTGCTTTTATGACTTCTTTATCCCCTGGCGCTTATCATGATGTCTGCATATTCGATTACAAAATGTGATATTCTATTGTAGTGCAAAATATTACAGGCCCGGGTTGACTCCAGGGATTAGTCAGTAAACACCGAAGAACTAGACCAAGAAAGTGAGGAGATGCAGCCATGTGGAAGTGTACCAATTGCCATCACGTAGAGCTCGCCGAAGCTAGACCTTTACGTTGTCCCGTATGCGGTGCGGAAGCTGAGAAGCTCGTCCCACATGAGGTCCCGGGTATAAAAGGAACGAAGACCCTGGGGGACTTGAAAGCTGGCTTCATCGCTGAGTCTCAGGCTCATCAGAGAAACCTGGCCTTCGCCTTTAAAGCCGAGCAGGAAAACTTTACCCAGGTGGCCAAACTTTTCCGGGCTATCGCCGAAGCTGAGGGGATACACGCCTTCAACCATCTACGCTTCCTTGGAGGAGTGTCAGACACCCAGGAAAACCTGGAGGCTGCTTTCGAGAGGGAAAACCTGGCAAGCAGGTCCTACCCTCAGTTCATCAAAGATGCAAATGACGAGGGGAATACAAGTGTGGCGAAAATCTTCAGCTATTCCCGGGATGTGGAGGCAGGCCATGCCAAGCTTTATAAAAAGGCTTTGGACCACATGGTACAGGAGACAGACACCAAATACTACGTTTGCGGCGTCTGTGGCTATGTTTCAGATGGGGAACTGCCGGAGCAATGCCCGATATGCGGCGCTCCCAAAGAGAAGTTCAGAAGCATAGACTAGTCCAAGCAGTATAAGGGTGCTTTAAAACTAACCGGAGGGCAACAAATGGCATCCAGTGAGAAACAAACAAAGGCCGATAAACTTGTAGGGAAAGTAGCGAGGCTTGCTGATCTGGTTGATTACCAGGACGGGGCTGTGGTGAGCAGGGAGATCATAAACAAGAATACGGGAACTGTGACACTTTTTGCCTTCGATGAAGGACAAGGATTGAGTGAACACACAGCCCCTTTCGATGCCCTGGTATACATCTTCGATGGCGAGGTTGATATCACTATATCGGGTAAAGCTCTCAGGCTGAAAGAAGGGGAAATGGTCATAATGCCAGCCAATCAACCTCACGCATTGAAGGCAGCGACCAGGTTCAAGATGATTTTAACCATGATAAGGTCTTGACATTAACAGTACTGGCAACTTACCTGTTTTTGTTATAAAGCATGTGATGGATTGATTAATTTCTCTGAAGCTAATCGCTGGCTCAATAAGGTACTGTCGATTGACAAGGATGCAAACCAATGTTTAAAATTATCTCCAGAAGGGAGATTAAAAAATAGATGGCTGATGAGTATAACCTGAGTCTCGATGAGGCTGTAACCCAGTATCTTGCCACCCTGCCGCTAGAGCAGAGGCAAGAATGCCAGCAGGAACTAAATAGGTTCGTTAGGTGGTATGGTGGAGATCGCCTGATGAGCGAGCTCGGTGCGCGAGAGATCGGAGAATACGGCGAGAGCGTAAGTAAAAGCATCAGGGCTTCAGTAACTGACCCTGCCAAGAAGGTCGAGCCGGTAAGAAATTTCCTCACTTACGCCAAAAAGGCAAAACTGACCGAGGTAAATCTCGCCCCCAATCTTAGAGTGAGCAAGACCAAAAAGGGCCCGGTGGTGAAGCGCAGGCACCAAGAGGCTGTACAGGTCCATCTAACCTCAGAGGGACATGCTGCCATGAAATCGGAACTGGAGGCCCTCAAAGACGAGCGCCCCCGCGTTGCCGAGCAAATACGCTACGCTGCTGCAGATAAAGATTTTCGGGAAAATGCCCCTCTTGAGGCTGCCAGAGAACACCAGGGACATATTGAGGGACGAATCCGGGAGCTGGAAGCCACCATACAGGGAGCTACCATTATAAGAGAGAAATCGAGCATCACACTGAGAGTAGATATTGGATGCACAGTAGATTTGTCGGACCTAACTTCCGGTGAGCAATTACACTACACTCTTGTTAGTCCCAGTGAATCCAACCCAACCAAAGGCAAACTCTCTATTGCGTCACCCACCGGCAAAGCTTTGTTAGACCGAGAGATAGGCGCTGTAGTAGAAGTCTACGCGCCCGTGGGGACATTTCGTTACCGAATCGAGAGTATAAAAGGATAAGAGCGAGGAAATTTCATCAGGGGCATCCTTCCGTGGGAAGGGCGCCCCTCGCAGTCAAATCTAAAGCTCTGCTTGCATATCTGTCAAATCGCCTCGGGAAAAACCTTGAGATTCGAAGAAAGACAGCATCCACCAATCACGCCAGTTAACCATGACATGTACTTTCTTAATGCCCTTTTTGTGACAGCGTTCCTTCCAGGTTTCGACCATCTTCCGGCCAATGCCCTTGTGCTGATATTCAGGTAATATACCTATCAACTCGATCCAAGCAACATTGCGTAATTCAGTCGGTGAACCTACAACTCGACCCAGTACAAAACCTACTATCTTGTCTCCCACCCCCGCCACTACGCTGGCATCCATCTCTCCACCTATACAACTGTCAGGGACCGGCGCGTAGGTCACCGCCCTGCTATCTTCCTTGGTCTCCCTTTCAATAGCCAGGACACCCGCGAGATCTTCCACCCTCATCTCGCGTATCTTCACCTTACTTTTCGGTTCAGCAGTTCTAACCACTTACCAGCCTCCTTCAACAGAAAAATGCCACTCGCATGAGATACGGTAGCTACGTTTATAGCACGGACACTTGGGGTTGTCAATCGGGCTAATTGTTAAACGCTCTACGATGGGGCTGACCGAGAACCAACTGCGAAGTAGTACGAAGGCTTAATCTTGTATTGTCTTTCCTGTAAGCCTGCGATAGGCCTCCCGATACCTCTCCGATGTTTCCTTAACAATCTTCGGAGGAAGCTCGGGGGCAGGAGGTTCTTTATTCCAACCGGACTCAGTGAGCCAGTCTCTTAGAGGCTGTTTATCGAAGCTGGGCTGTGATTTCCCCGGCGAGTATTTCTTCGCATCCCAGAAACGGCTGGAGTCCGGGGTAAGCAACTCGTCAATTAAGGACAGCTTCCCATCAATCACGCCGAACTCCATCTTGGTGTCCGCAATGATTATGCCTTGGCTGCGAGCATACTGCGCAGCATAATTATAGATAGCAATGCTTTTCTCCATAATCTCCTCGGTCAGCGACTTGCCCACGAGTCCCTCCATCTGTTCGATGGTTAGCGGCCGGTCATGGCCGGCAGTCTCCTTAGTAGTAGGAGTGAACAGCGGTTGGGTAAATTGTTCCGATTCTTTGAGGCCTTTCGGCAAAGTCATGCCCGAGATTGTGCCGTTCTGCTTGTACTCAGCCCATGCCGAACCTGAAAGGTAACCCCGGACCACGCACTCTATATCGATGCGCTCTGCCTTCTTTACAATCATGGAACGTCGCTCCACATAAGGAGGATAGGAAGCGCAGACCCGCTCTCCATAAACACGATTGAGCCAGTTGACATCGTTCACTATCTCGATCACGTGATTGGGCACTATGTGGGAGGTCTTCTCGAACCAGAAGGCGGAGAGCTGGTTTAGGACAATCCCTTTATCAGGGATGCCGCCGGGCAAGACTACATCGAAGGCGGATACCCGGTCGGTAACAATGATGAGCAACTGGTCACTGCCCATCTCGTATGTATCGCGGACTTTTCCCTTATGATATAAATTCGGGAGATCGCTCTCTCTCAGAATTGCCATCAACTCTCTCCTCAGCAAGCCCTCATTTATTATCAACAATAATGAGGACTTCTAAGCCATTAACCGACATATTTAGACATACTCTTTATTAGCTCTTCTTGCTCGTTGTCACGTCCAGCCATGTCATAAAAAAGAATTTCGTACTCACCCTTTGCAGATTTTTCAATGGTCCTTTTCAGTAGGTCTACAACCTGAGATAGCGCCCTATCCACAAAGGAGTCAAAAGTGGATCGTTGTTCTTTTGTCGGCATAAACAAAGTTGGATGTGCAACATCCAACTTATTGCGGATCAAAGTGAGTGGAACATATTTCTTTTCAATCTCATCCTTAGAAAAGCCGAGTTTCTTGAGCTCTTGCCGCAACTTATCTCTTTTATCTGTGAACATAACGTCCAGCACCTTGGCCAGGTTTAGCGCGATCTCAGGAAGAAAGGCACTCGAATAGGGAGATTGAGACGAAAGGAGCATTGCTGTATAGAGATATCCAATCGCTGCAAGGAGGCGTGGACTAATGTCAGCCAGTGGTGTCCCAAAGGTCATATCGAACGCAAGTTTAGTCAACTCCTTTTGCCTTTCTTCAGTAGTGACATGAAACTGAAATATTCCGGATGCAATCTCGCAGTTAAAAGTACACTCGCCTATTCTCCCATAAAAAGCATCAACCTTGATAGGATGAGCGAGGAATAGACTTAAATAGAGAGGCAAGTAGGAAAGAAGTTTAAGACCGTGCAGAAGGTGGCCTTCCGAGCCACAATCAAAGCTTATGCTAATCTCGCCTCCTGTAAGATGAATTTCATATCCATTTATCACACAGTCAAATCTAATTGTCTTCAACCATCTCTTAGTCTCAACCTTTGATTGCCCCTTGTTAGCATCCCAGCAAATCCCAACAGTTTCGCCTGGAATTACTAGAGGTGTGCCTCTACTCCTGCCCCCAAAGATGTCCTCAGGAGAAAGCTCAACAACACACTCTGCGCGAGCTGGGTACGCGGGAGGTTTCTGCCCAGGATCGAATTTGGCGTATCTTAATCTTATCGGGAATGCAAACATCCTATACCACCATGCCCACTCTGCCCATCAAACGAACTGCTATACAGCTCGCAATCTTCCGTAACTTCGCTCCCCCTTTTCTAAAGGGGGATACAGGGGGATTACATATTCTCGTATATCTTGTCAACTACCCCATTGATATTTTCAAACACATCCCTGTCGGAAAACCTCAAGACTTTTAAGTTCTGCCCGTCAATATAATTGTCCCTAATATTATCCTTTTCAATCCCTTTTTTGCTGTAGTGCTGGCCCCCGTCGAGCTCAATAACCAGCTTCGCTTTTGGACAATAGAAATCAACTATATAGTTGCCTATAATTCTTTGCCTGTAGAATTGATAGCCCTTAAGCTGTTTTGATCTTATTTTTGACCAGAGCAGCCTTTCTGCATCGGTCATATTCCTTCTAAGCCACCTGGACTGCCCTTTTAGCTTTGTGTTATATAACAAAATAGTTCTTCCTGATCACTACTTACAGGTTGCCTAATCCCCCTTGCCCCCTTTAGAAAAGGGGGCGATAAAGAATACAGCAAACTCAATTAGTTAGCATACCTACCCCAGCCCCACCCTCTGGAAAATCTCGTCGATGTAGCGCAGGAAATAGTTATAGTCGAAAATGCCCTGGAGTTCCGACTTGGAAAGGTGCTTGGAGACCTCTGGATCGCTCTCGAGCAGGCCGAGGAAGCTCACCCTTTCCTTCCAGGCCTTCATAGAGTTGCGCTGCACCATCTTGTAAGCCGTTTCCCTGGAGAGACCTTTCTCAATCAAGGCCAGCATCACCCGCTGGGAGAAGATAAGACCCTGCGTTATTTCCAGGTTCTTTTTCATATGCTCTGGGTAGACCTGAAGCCCCTTCATGATATATGTGAAGATGCTCAAGCCATAATCAAGGACAAGACAGGCGTCGGGCAGAATAATACGCTCCGTGGAGGAATGGCTGATATCGCGTTCGTGCCACAGGGCAATGTTCTCCATAGCAGTCACTGCATACCCTCGCACGAGGCGGGACAGGCCGCAGATACGCTCGCAGAGCTCCGGGTTCCGTTTGTGTGGCATCGCCGATGAACCTGTCTGCCCTGGTTCGAAAGGCTCCTCAGCCTCCAAAACCTCGGTGCGCTGCAGGCCCCGTATCTCGGTGGCAAATTTCTCCAATGAACTGGCGATGATAGCCAAGGTGGTGACGAACTGAGCATGCCGGTCGCGCTGAATGATCTGGCTGGATACCGGTGCCACTCCCAGGCCCATCCTGGCGCAGGCTATCTCTTCCACCTTCGGCGGCACCGTGGCGTGAGTACCTACAGCGCCTGATATCTTGCCCACAGCAATCATTTTCCTTGCTTCATCGAGCCTGTGGGGATTCCTCTTCATCTCCTCGACCCAGATAGCGAGCTTAAGTCCGAAGGTAATCGGCTCGGCATGGACACCATGTGTGCGCCCCATCATAATGGTACGTTTGTGCTCCAGAGCCCGTTTTCTGATGACATCGGTTAGCTCGTCAATATCTTTAGTCAGTATATCCACCGCCTCGACCAACTGGAGGGCAAGCGCCGTATCCATAACATCCGAAGAGGTAAGCCCAAGATGAATGAAGCGGCTCTCCTCACCCAGGCTCTCCGCTACAGCTTTCAGGAATGCCGTTACATCGTGATGGGTCTCTTTAAGCACCTCATCCATACGCTTTAGGTCACAGCTTGCCTTTCTTATTTTGGGAATCGCCTCTTTGGGAATAACGCCCTGCTCCGCCCATGCCTCGCAGGCAGCGATCTCCACCTTCAGCCACTTGTCGAACCTGTTCTCGTCCGACCAGACTTTCTTCATCTGTGGCCTGGAATAGCGTTCAATCATGCCTTAACCCCTTTTCAGTGATATATCAGCTTCCTTTTTCTCCTACTGTTTCACCATCTGTCTGTACCGTGGCATCTGAATCACAGCAGCCGCAGCAGATATGGCCGCCATCCTCTTCCTTTCGTCAAATACCTCGGATAGCTTTTCCTCGAGCGGTTTCTCGCGCTTCATAATCCTCTTCATGTCCTCAATCAGCGTACTCTCAACATCCAGGAATTGTGTGGCCAGATCTCCTTTCACAAAACGTTCATTCTCCATGACCGCCTTATGAAACGGGATATTCGTCTTGACGCCTACAATGATGTACTCATAGAGAGCGCGCCGCATTCTGATGATGGCCTCATTCCTATCCCTGCCCCAGACCATAAGCTTCGATATCATCGAGTCATATAGATGAGGTATCACATACCTTGTATGCACGCCGCTATCCACACGAACTCCGATTCCGCCCGGAGAGCGATAGCCTCGGAGCTTGCCGGGGGAGGGCATGAAGTTGTTCAGAGGGTCCTCGGCGTTAATGCGGCACTCTATTGCCCAACCATTCATTTGAACATCTTTTTGTTTAATGCTCAGAGGCAGCCCCAGGGCTATCCTTAATTGCTCCTTGACAATATCTACGCCTGTTACCATCTCAGTAACCGCATGTTCAACCTGGATTCGAGTATTCATCTCCAGGAAATAGAAATTTCCCTCTAAGAAGAGGAACTCTACCGTCCCTGCACCTTCATAGCCTACCCTTTTAGCGACCTTCACTGCAATGTTACCCATCTCCCTCCTGAGCGCCGGGGTAAGCGCCGGTGAAGGGCACTCCTCGATCAGCTTTTGATACCGGCGCTGGATGGAACACTCACGTTCACCCAGATGAACCACATTTCCGTGAGAGTCGGCCAATATCTGAAACTCAATATGACGTGAATTCGTTAAAAATTTCTCGATATAGACATCCGGCAAACCAAAAGCAGAGCTGGCTATCCTCCGTGCGGATTCAAGCGCTTTTCTCAGTTCCTCTTCGTTATTAGCACGTATTATTCCGATTCCACCCCCTCCCCCCGACGGTTTAATCATTACCGGATAACCTATCTCCTCTATAATACTTTTCGCCTGCTCGAGGTCCGATACCGCCACTTCAACGCCAGGTACTAAGGAAAGCCCTGATTTCTTCACCTCACGGCGGGCTGCCTGTTTATCGCCCATTAACTGCATCACACCGCTCGATGGCCCGACGAACTTAATGCCATTTACCTCACAGGCATAGGCTAATGCCGGGTTCTCGGCAAGAAAGCCATAGCCGGGATGGATGGCAAAAGCGCCGCTTTCTTTAGCTACCTCAATTATCTTATCTATATTCAGATAGCTCTCGGTTGCCGGTGCAGGGCCTATGTAGTATGCGTCGTCGGCATATCGAGCAAACAACGCATCCTTGTCTGCCTCGGAATATACAGCAACTGAATTCAAGCCAAGCTCGCGGCAGGCGCGCATTATGCGGATTGCTATTTCGCCCCGGTTGGCTATCAGTACTTTTTTTCTCATTTAATACACTACCCCCAGGACGTCACCAGCTCCCACCCTCTGTCCCTCAAGTACAAATATCTCCCTCACCACCCCTGTATGAGTCGCGGATACTTTATTTTCCATCTTAAGTGCCTCAATCACTGCTATAACGCCGCCCTTTTTCACCTTCTCACCCACTTCCACCTCAATCCTGAGCACCATACCACGAAGAGGAGATACTACAGCGCCTCTGGATATCTTCTCAGCAACTCTAGTCTGCTCAACCTCTAATGCCTTACCCAACGGCGGCGACACTTTCACATTGAACACCTCGCCGTCTACATCCACGCTCAGTTCAACGGGTGACTCTACTGGTGAAGTACTTGAATCCACAGCTGCAAGAATGCCAGGCATTGCCTCTTCCTCAAGTTCGCCGCGCAGAAATTTCACTGCTAATTGAGGAAATAGAGCATAAGTGACAAAATCTTCTTCATCACGGAGTATTCCCAGCTTTTGACCGGCATAGCGCATCAGTTCCCACTCCGAAGCAATTAGCTCGGCAGGCCTAGCCTCGATAGGCTTCCTGTCTCCTACCACAAACTTCTTGACCTCTTCATTTACATCAGACGGAGGTCTGCCATAATAACCGAGGAAGTAATTCTTCAACTCCTCGGTTACTCGTTTATATCTCCTGGTAGAGAGTACGTTTAGCACTGCCTGTGTTACTACAAGCTGACTTACCGGGGCTGCCAACGGCGGATAGCCGAGGTCAGCTCTCACTCGTGGAATTTCCTCCGCTACGTCACTAAGTTTATCCAGTATGTTCTGCTCCCGAAGTTGATTCACCAGGTTGGAAAACATCCCTCCAGGGATTTGATGAGAAAGCACGTCCACGCTGGGGTGAATCAACTCGGTAGTGAATAATGGTCCATACTTCCTGCTCAAAGCAACGAAATATTCCCCTATCTCATAGAGCAGGTCCAGGTCCAGCCCTGTATCGTAAGGGGTATCTCTAAACGCTGCCACCACTCCTTCCGTGGGTGGAAGAGACGTCCCGCCGCCAAAGGCAGAAAATGCAGTGTCGAGGATATCAACACCGGCGAGTACCCCTGCATAATAACCCATGTGTGCCATTCCACTGGAGCAGTGAGAATGAAGCGTAACAGGGATACTCACCTTCTTTTTTATCGCTTTTACCAATTCACCCGCAGTCCAGGGAGAAATTAATCCGGCCAAATCCTTTATGCAAATCGAGTTGCAGCCAAGAGACTGCAACGTCCTTGCCATTTCGGCAAACTTCTCCACGGTGTGCACAGGGCTGGTAGTGTAGCAAATCGCGCCCTGAACAAATGCACCCTGGTCCTTTGCTACTTCTATTGCCAGCTTGATATTGCGTATATCATTAAGGGCATCATATATGCTGAAGACATCCACCCCGTTCTTTACCGCAAGGCAGATGAACTCACGCACTACATCATCAGAATAGTGCCGGTAGCCCACGAGGTTCTGCCCTCTGAGAACCATTTGAAGACGAGTGTTCTTAATCTTCTCCCTCAGGTCTCTCAGCCGCAGCC
>DAOUMT010000281.1:0-3408 GCA_034409195.1 Dehalococcoidia bacterium | reverse complement strand
TGATTAAGGAGCCCATCATCTATAACCTTGGACTCAAGTTCAAGGTTATGCCTAATATCCGGCGAGCCGATGTATCCGAGAATAAAGGGTGGGTGGTGCTGGAGTTGGAGGGGGAGGAGCAGGAGATTGAAAAAGGGATCGCCTGGGTGGTGGGCAAAGGGGTACGGGTAGACCCAGTTGTGGGCGATATCATGGAGGGCTGAAAATGAGCGAGCTGCCCGAGATTGGCAAAATCTCCCCCGAAATTTTCAATGAGCTTATATACCCGCGCCTGGGTGCCCAAAGCAAGAGCGTGATAGTGGGTCCTCAGCATGGGGTGGATGTGGGGATAGTGGAAATCGGGGACAAGGCTGTGGCCTTTACCACAGACCCGGTATTCATCGTCCCTGAATACGGCTGGGAGAGGGCAGCCTGGTTCGCTATCCATATCCTGGCCTCGGATGCCGTGACGAGCGGCCTGAAGCCCAAATATCTTTCCATAGACTTAAACCTACCCATGGAGATGACTAAAGGGCAGCTTGAGATAGTCTGGGACATTATGCACAGAGAATGCGTGAAGCTGGGAATCGCCATTGTCTGTGGCCATACCGCCAGATACGAAAACTGTCATTATCCTATGGTGGGCGGAGCGACAGTAATCTGCGTGGGTGAGAAAGATGAGTATGTCACGCCTAAGCTGGCGAAGCCGGGGGACAAAATAATAATCACCAAGGGGCCGGCTATCGAGGCGACCGGTATCTTTGCTACCATGTTTCCCAAGCTGCTTGAGAAGGAGTTCGGCTCTGACTTCAGCAGGCGGGCACAGGAAGTGTTCTACAAGATGTCAGTGGTGCAGGATGCGTTGACTGCGGTTGCCGTAGGTGTTCGAGATGAAGGTGTTGCCGCTATGCACGATGCCACGGAGTGCGGTATATGGGGCGGTCTTTATGAGACTGCTCAGGCAGCCAATCTCGGTGTGCGGGTGGAGAAGGAGCGGATTGTGGTCGAAGACTGTGTAACCGAGATATGCCGCTATTTTGGCATTGACCCTTATGCCTCTATCAGCGAGGGCACTTTGATTATCGCTTGCAGGGAACACAAAGCCCAGAAAGTGGTTGATGCTTTGTCCCGAAAGGGAATCAAGTCATCTATTGTGGGCGAGTTGGTAAGTCCTGAGCAGGGCATGGTTCTGGTGGAGAAGAAGAGGGAGGAGAAACTCGAGCATCCAGTGGTCGACCCCTTCTGGCAGGCTTTTTACAACGCGCTAAAGACTACAGTGAAGTAATTCAGGCAGGTAGATAAGATGGGCACAGAGCATTTCAATTGGCGGGAATACACCTGGCATGATGCAAGCAAGGATTGGCACAAGGCCGGGGTGATTACCGCCGGGGTCGATGTCGGTTGGTCAACCTCTAAGGCTGTGATTATGGCTGACGGCGAGCTTCTGGCTTACAGCGTTCTCTGGAGCGGCGTGGATAACCGCGATAATGCTCAGAGGGCCCTGGAGGCGGCGCTGAGAGATGCAGGGATATCCGGGGAGAATATTCACTATATCGTGGGGACAGGTTGCGGGGAAGCTGACGTCAATGGGGCAAAAAGAACAGTGAGTGAGATTGCCTGTCACGCTAAGGGAGCAAACTATTGTTTGGGGCCGTCGGCCAGGACCATAGTGGCGTTGGGCGGTCGCGGTTGTATTGTCGTTCATTGCAACCAGGAGGGGAAAGTAACGGCATTTTTGACTAACGCATCTGAACCCGGTTATTGCCGGGAAAATCCCTGCAATGCCTGCGGTGCTGCACAGGGCCGCGGCCTGGAGGTGGTAGCCGATTATCTGGGTATGCCCATCGAGGATATTGGCGCAATATCACTTAAGGTTGCTGATAAACAGCTCCAAGAACGGCTTGCCGTGCCTCTGGACAAACGTGCTCGGGTGCAGGACTGGGTACTGGAGGAAATAAACAAAGAGCCGGTGACAGGCGGACATTTACTTGATGGAGGCATGCCTCCCTTAGGCGGTGCCCTGAGTGTTGTCTGCGATGTCATGGCTAAATCTCAGACTTCAGCATTGTTGCGTAATGGATGGTCTAAGGAGGAGGTTCTGGCTATCTATAGCGCTGCGCTGGCTCACCAGGCAGCCATGCTGGTCAAGCGCATGGGGATTATAGGGGATGTTGCTGTTACCGGGGGCGTTGCCAAAAATATCGGGGTAGTGCGCAGGCTGGAAAAGGAACTGAGAGTAAAATCAGTTGTCCTTAAGCCTGACCCGCTACTCTCTGCTGCCTTGGGGGCGGCTGTTTTTGCCAGTGATTTCGCGAAAAAGGCTGTTGGGACTACATAAAAGTATGGCTAAAATTATCGCAGTTTGCATAAGCAAAGACAAAGGTACGAGGAAAGAGGACGTTAGAGAAGGGCTACTGAAAGAGGAGTTTGGGCTTGCAGGAGATGCCCACGCTGATTGCTGTACCCATCGCCAGGTGAGCCTTCTGGCGATAGAAAGCATCGAAAGAATGCGCAGTATGGGCTTCGATATCGGCCCTGGCGATTTTGCGGAGAACCTGACCACGGAGGGTATTGACCTGGTTGCCCTGCCAGTCGGCACCCGTTTGTCGGTAGGGCAGGGGGTGGTGCTGGAAGTTACTCAAATAGGCAAACAGTGCCACACCGGATGCGCTATTTATCGTCTGATAGGCAAATGCGTTATGCCCAAAGAGGGGGTATTCGCCAGGGTAATTCGGGGGGGCTTGGTGAAGGCGGGAGACGAGCTCCTGGAAGTACACTGAGATGTGATAAATTTTTAACCTTTTCTGTCCTCATTTTATAACTTCTCTATATCAAAAATGTTATCATGATTAAATAGGGCGATAAGAAGGAGCACATTTTGAAGGTAAAGGTTGATAGAGACGCCTGCATAGGTGTCGGAAATTGCGTGGCCTTCGCACCGACAGTCTTCCAGCTTGACAAAGAGAACAAAGCGGTAGTACTCGATGCCTCGTCTGTGGATTTGAATACGCTTCTGGAAGCTGCCAAGAGCTGTCCCGAAAATGCTATCATTATTGAGGACGATGAGGGAAATCAAATATACCCTTAATTATATTTGTCAGGATGGCGATTAAATGCTAGATTTATACGATAAATAATGAGGTGGAGATATGAGAAAAGTATATCTCGATAATGCTGCTACAACACCTCTTCTCCCCGAGGTACGTGAGGCAATGCTGCCCTTCCTGGGTGAGGTTTTCGGCAACCCTTCCTCACTCCATGATTGGGGCGATACTGCCAGGCAAGCAGTCGACGCTGCTCGAGAGCAGGTGGCTGCACTCATCGGTGCTAATGCTGAGGAGGTGATTTTCACTGGCAGCGGCACTGAAAGCAACAATTTCGCTATTAAGGGGCTGGCGCTGGCCCAGCAAAGCAAAGGCAAGCATGTAG
>DAOUMT010000280.1:0-5788 GCA_034409195.1 Dehalococcoidia bacterium | reverse complement strand
GGGCAAGCTCGACTAAATACTGGAACTGCTCACGGTCGGCGCCGGTTAACACCGCTTGCTCGTGCGCTTCGCTCAGGGCCACCGGGTAGCTCTGACCGCGGCAGCACTGGTCGAGGACCAGCGCGTGAACCAGGTCAACCAGCCCCCGCTCCTCCACCCACCGCGGGAACTCTACACGCGCTATCTCTTCATCCCCACGAAGATAAAAAAATCGCACTTCATTCTCTCCGTAGTGCCTCTGCACCACCGAAGAACGGCTGATGAAGGTCGCCGACCTCTCGCCGGGCTCGAGGATTCTGGAGAAGATGGAGCTGTCCTGCACTCCGGCAACAGCCTCGCATTCCCTTTTAGCTGAGGGCACGCTTCGAGGACAGTTGCGGTCACAGTCCGGCGGGTCATAGGGGCAGATAGCTACCCTGAGCGCGTTGACTACGTCGGTGCTGCGGGGGAAGCTGATATAGCTTGCCAGCGCCAGCTTCTTTTTTTTGCTGATATCTTTGATTCTATTTAGAGCTTTAAGGTAGCCGTTTTCTAGCAGCTCCTTGCTTATATAGTCGGGCTGTCCCGCCAGCCTGAATAGTATCAGCGAGCCATCGAGCAAAGCCAGCGTGGGCAGGTCAGGTGGAATCTCCTCGCAGAGCTCTGCCAAAGCCTGGCACTCTGCGACTGTGCGTTTGATCCCCAGCAGCTCTCTCTCCAGAGGCTGCTCGTTATTGCTCAGTGGGTCTGAAATGGTCAAATCCTGCTCGCTGACGTAAAGCGCAGGCCGACTGCGCAGCATAGCGTCAGGATTCCGGCCGTAGCGGAGTATCACGCTACCGATGTTTATCAGACAGCACCTTGCTGAGCTGTGCCGGTCGACATCTATATGTGAGCCATCTACGGCGATAACAGCGAAATCGGGAGGACATGAGATGGACTCGTGGCGTCCTATAAGTTCTCTGCCAACCCCTGCCACCAGCCAGGTGGTCTTGCTGCTCTCTATTCTCTTTCTGAGGGAATCGAGGTCGCCTGACTTGAGGCTGAGGACATCCAGGGCGTAGCTCAGGCGGCCTTCCTTCTCCTTCTGCTCCGCCTTGAGGCCTGCTGCCATACCTTCGATCTGGGCTGCTACCTGGTTAAGGTCGAGTGACATCTTTTTGTCTCTTACGGCGAGTATAGCATTTTGCAGGGGCGGGTTTCAAACCCGCTCCCGAAGCAAAGAATACCCCTGACCACTTTCTCTTTTTAGTTCTTTTACATTTATGTTATAATTTATTGTCAAATAGGTGCAGCTATGCCAAAAATATCTCGAAGCTTAATTATCTGGCTTATCGTCCTGGCGGTGGTGATAATTGTATTTTTCACCCTGATCTCGCCGGGTACTAAGAGCGTAGCTGTATCATCTTCAGATTTAATTACCCGGCTGCAGGGGGGGAACTATACCCATCCGGCAGAGATTACTATCAAGGATACAGCTCTCACCGCGGTGATAGACGGCACGACCTATACTACTAATGTTCCCTCGAACTTCGACGCTTTTCAAACTTTTGCTCCTCAGATCGCAAACGGCACTGTGACCGTCAATTACCAGGGCTCGAGCCGGTGGGGGAGCATCGGCACGATACTTATCACCTTCCTGCCCTGGGTAATCTTCGGTGCGCTTATCATATTTATGCTGCGTCAGGCGCAGGGCGGCTCGAACCAGGCGCTCTCTTTCGGACGGAGCCGGGCAAGGATGGTCAGCGGCGATAAGCCGACTGTTACTTTCGGTGATGTCGCGGGCGTCGATGAGGCGAAGCAGGAGCTGCAGGAGGTGGTGGAATTCCTCAAGTATCCCGAGAAGTTTATTGCTCTGGGTGCACGCATACCGCGCGGTGTGCTGCTGGTGGGCCCTCCGGGCACGGGCAAAACTCTGCTGGCCAGGGCTGTCGCCGGGGAGGCCGGGGTTCCTTTCTTCTCCATCAGCGGCAGCGAGTTTGTTGAAATGTTCGTGGGGGTAGGCGCTTCCCGTGTGCGAGACCTCTTCGATCAAGCCAAACGCAATGCGCCGTGCATTATCTTTGTGGATGAAATAGACGCTGTGGGCCGACACCGCGGCTCCGGACTCGGCGGAGGGCACGATGAAAGGGAGCAGACGCTCAACCAGATACTGGTGGAGATGGATGGCTTCGATTCCAGCACCAAGGTCATCGTAATCTCAGCTACTAACCGCCCTGATATTCTGGACCCGGCGCTGCTGCGCCCCGGCAGGTTCGATCGCAGGGTGGTCCTGGATCAACCCGATATCAATGGCCGTAAAGCCATCCTTCAAGTTCACAGCAAGGGCAAGCCGCTGGAGACGGACGTTGACCTGGAAGTGATCGCCAAGCAGACCCCGGGCTTTAGCGGCGCCGACCTGGCGAATGTGGTCAACGAAGGTGCTATTCTGGCGGCGAGACGCAACAAGAAGAAGATTGGTCTGAGCGAGCTAGAGGAAGCTATAGACCGTGTCCTGCTCGGGCCGGAGCGGAAGAGCCGCGTCATCAGCATGAAGGAGAAGGAGATTATTGCCTACCATGAGGCGGGGCATGCCCTGGTAGCCCGCAATCTGCCCAAAGCTGACCCGGTGCACAAAATATCCGTTGTTGCTCGGGGAATGGCCGGCGGCTATACCAAGCAGTTGCCCACAGAGGACCGGCGTCTCCATTCTGTAAGCCAGTTGCGAGATATGCTTACCACTCTTATGGGTGGACGGGCTGCGGAGGAGCTTATCTTCGGGAAGACAGAGGTAACTACAGGGGCGCAAAGCGACCTGGAGCAGGCCACTGATATCGCCCGCGGCATGGTTAAACGGTACGCCATGAGCGATGAGCCCAGGTATGAAGAAATGGCCATTAGCGCTGTGATAGCCGGGATTCTGGCTGATAATATCAAGTCCATCGAAGTCTATGGTGATGACCTGCTGGTTCAAACTAAGGACGGTCGGACTTTCCAGTCTCGCAAGGAATCAGATTTCAGTCTGGTAGAATTCTTGCGGGAACAGGGTATTAATACAAGCTCTGACGGGGTTCAAGTCATTGTGAAAGACTCAACCAGCCTGGGCGGTCTGGGTCTGCGCACCTTCGGTCGCAGGGAGGAGCTGGTCTTCCTGGGCAGGATGGTTGATGAACAGCAGGACTATGGCGATAAGGTGGCTGATGCTATCGATGCTGAGATAAAATCCCTCGTTGAGACTGCTTACGTCAAGGCAAATGATATCCTGACCAGGAATAAGGCGAAGCTGGTTCAGATTGCTCAGCGCTTGATCTCCGAAGAGACGCTTGAGGGTGAGAAACTCGAGGCCTTGTTTAAGGAGCCCGTGCCTCCCCCCACTCCGGCTGCTGGTTCAGCGGAGGGCGCACAAAAGCCTGATACTGAAAAGGGAGACTCACCGGGCAAAGCTGCTGTAAATTAGGCCGATTATTGATATGTAGGTTAGTCCATAAGGTGTAGGGGCACGGCATGCCGTGCCCCTACCTTTTCAGCCGTTCTCTTCGTGTTCCTCGCGCTCCCAGATCGGCCTGGTGAAATGCTGCAGGTACTCCCTCCTTACTTCGTCACCTATCTGTCTGATTTCTTTCTCTGTGCCCGCGGCAAACTCTTTGAGTTCGGACATGTCTATATTAATCTGGAGTAGCCCGGTTAAAACTTCGAGCACAGCCTGGGAGGACCGCGGATTCGCCAGCTTGGCAGCATATTTCACAGTTTCGCCCAGCAGGCAGATTCCCTCAATATCTCTTTCCTTGGCTGCGCCCAGCAACAAGCCATTCAATCCCGCTACGTAGAAGTCGCCCGCCAGCACTACGTTGTGCCGCTTCAACTCATCGAGTAACTGTGATGAGGTAGCTGCTCCCAGGACTCTTGGTTCATCGGGGTGGTGTTCCGTGATGGCGGCGGCCAGGGTATATACTCTTTTCACCCCGAAGCTCTCCGCTACATCTAATACTCTGCCTACATATTCGTAAGCTCCGAAAGAGGGCTGCGCCTCCGATAGGAAGATTATCAGGTCTTTCCCCTTACTCCGACTGCTCCAGTAGTAAAAAGTGCTCTGGGGAAACTCCGGCATCTCTATCAAATTGTCCTTGATGAAAACGCCGCCCAGGTCGAAGAAGCCCAACGGGTCTAGCTCTCCGAGCACCTTTGCCTTCAGCTTATCCTTGAGATATGTGACTGCTATCAGTGCTACATTGCCCACGCCGGGCCAGGCGGCAACCAGCGTTGGATTGACCAGCTTGGGCGTGCGGACCCTCTTGAGTCTTTTCTCCAATTGTGTCCTCCCTTTTCTCGATTATTGTCATAATATGAGAGCAATAAATATCCTTTTCAACCCCCTAAGTCCCCCAGTCTTGGGGGACTTTTAAAACTGGGGATACCCCAGACCCCAAGCAAAGGGGCTCTGCCCCTCTGCACTCCCCAATTGCACATTATCTCCTGTAATTCTTACTTGCCGATGCAGAAGCGGCTGAAGATGGTATCGAGAAGCTCATCGGTAACCGTCTCGCCGGTTATCTCACCCAGCGCATTCAGGGCAGCAGTGAGGTCGATGGTGACGAAGTCGTCAGGCAATTTCTCCTCGACAGCAGCCCTGGCGTGTGCCAGGTGCCTTTCCGCCCGCTGCAGCGCCTCCTTGTGACGGGGATTGGTCACCAGCAGGGCATCCGAGGTCACTATCTTGCCTCCCAGCACAGAGTTCACCATTGCTTTCTCCATCTCCTCCAGCCCCTCGCCGGTAAGCGCCGAGGTCGAGACCTGAAGCCAGGGCAGTTCATCCAGTTCGGCCTGTCCGGGCAGGTCGCACTTGTTGGCTATTATCAGCACCGTCTTTTCGGCAAGAAAATCTGACAGCTCTTTATCGGAGCTGGCCAGCGGCTCGCTGGTGTCTATGACAAATAACACGAAATCGGCCTGCTCAATCGCTTTCCGGCTCCGTTCTACCGCCAGCGTCTCCACCACATTATTGCTCTTCATAATACCAGCAGTGTCAATAAGGATGAAGGGCACGCCCCTTAGATTAACCGTCTCCTCTAGGGTGTCGCGGGTGGTGCCGGGGATGGGGGTGACGATGGCGCGGCTCTGGCGAAGCAGGCGGTTCAACAGGCTCGATTTGCCCACATTGGGGCGTCCCACGATGGCAGTCCTTACCCCGTGCCTGTATACTATTCCGGCATCGGCGTTGGCGATAAGATTTTGCAGTGTCTCCTGAGCCTTCTCCAGGGGCTCTTCTATATCCTGCTCCTCGACCTCGTCATCGGGGAAATCTATCCGGGCGGTGAGATAGGCCAGGACGTCTATCAAGCTGCGGCGTAACTCTCCGACAGGCTCCGAGAGCTTGCCACCCAGCCCCTGCACTGCCAGCCGAAGGCTGGCCTGTGTCTTAGATTGGATGACATCGAGTACGGACTCAGCTTGAGCCAGGTCTATCCTGCCGTTGAGGAAGGCCCTTAGGGTGAACTCGCCGGGGTTCGCCGCCCTGGCTCCGTAGCGAAGGACCAGCCCCAGGATACGTTGCAAAGGTATAGGGCCGCCGTGGCAGTCTATCTCGACGATATCCTCCCTGGTATAGGTGCGAGGCGCTTTCATATAAGCTGCCAGCACCTCATCGACGATCTCCCCACTGGCGGGGTCAACGATGTGTCCATAGACCAGGCGGCGGTTCTGAAGCTGTCTGTCGAACAACCCCTGGACAATGGGCAGGGCGTCTTTCCCGCTCAACCTCACGATACCGATGCCGCCCTCGCCGATGGGGGTGGATATAGCAGCGATGGTGTCCTGATACATAGCTAAGTTA
>DAOUMT010000279.1:0-15573 GCA_034409195.1 Dehalococcoidia bacterium | reverse complement strand
GAGCAGAGTGATAACAGTCCAGTTGGGGCCTCCGAGAGCGGTGGCCATGGCAGTCTTAACGTCTTTGGTTACCTGGTGTTCTCCCGCATCACCCCGAATCTGTAGAGCCGCTTCCGCAACGCGTATGGTGGGCGTGGCGCCGATGGGATTTGTAGCTAGCACACCTCCGGACGGGTTTACCGGGAAATCACCTTCTATTTCGGTTACGCCCTTTTCTATAAGTTTCCACCCCTCTCCTTTGCCACAGAAGTGGAAGTGCTCATAGAGATTCATCTCCTCCCAGTTCGACGGCTCGTATATCTCAGCCATGTCGATTGATTTCCGAGGGTCGGTTATGCCGTTTCGCTTGTAAAGCCTATCGCATGCCACACTCTGGGCGTAAGTCTCCTTGCCCGTGGGGTCGCCGAATACCCCTGCGCGGAAGACCTCTTGATGCACTGTCTCGATATCGGCAATCCAGACCGGCTTCTTCGAGATTTTCTTGGCCTTTTTCTCCGAGGCAAAGACCAGGGCACAGGCACCACATGACTGGGGACAGAAGTCGAGCAATCTGAGGGGCCAGACCAGATAGGGCGACTTAAGCACCTCATCCAGGTTCTTAAGGCCGAGCTTCAAGTGAGCATACGGATTTCTGCAGGCATTCCTGTCTGCCTTAAGACGCACCATGGCAGCGTGTTCCTCTTTGGCTCCCGCTGTTTTCATATATGACAATGCCTGTTTGGCGAACTCTCCGATGGCACCTGTGGTGGCGCCTTTGCCCCACATGGGCGTAGCGGCAGCGCTAATGGCAGCAGTCGTATCTCCGCAGTCCTGTTTTTCACAGCCGATGACGAGAGCTACATCGTATAGACCCGAGGCAACGAAGTAGAAGCCCTCTGCAACCGCTGAAGCACCGCTGGTGCCCCCTGTACCCACTTTCAATCCCGGCTTTCCGTAGAAACCTGCTTCGGCAGCCATCTCGAGGTCAGGAAGATAAATAGCCTCAAAAGTCTCCATATTGGCCATAAATGTAGCCTCGATGTCCCTGATGCTTATCTGAGCGTCGGCCAGTGCTGCCGTTACAGCCTCTCTCACCATCTCTGCATAGTTGACATCGGGCCGCTTGCTTGTGTGATATGTTTGTCCGATTCCTACTATCGCTAATCTATTAGGCATTTCCCCCTCCAACTAACTGCCAAGAATCATCACACCGTGATGCTGTCCGCAGACACCGGTGATGCCGTGGGCAAGGGCTACCCGTGCGTTCTTCACCTGGTGGTCTCCCGCCTCACCGCGAAGCTGTAATACCGCCTCGGCCACACGTGCCATCCCTGCCACGCAGATCGGGTTGCCGGAGAGCACACCGCCTGAGGGGTTCATCGGCAGCTTGCCGCCCATTCCAGTCGCACCGGAATCAATAAATTTTCCTGCCTCGCCTTTGCCGCAGAAACCCAGCCCTTCCATCCACATAAGCTCCTGATATGAGTATTCCTCGGATATCTCTGCGACATCTATCTCTTTCACAGGGTTTCTGATACCGGCCATGCTGTATGCTTTCCTGGCTGCCTTGGCTAGGGCTTCACATTCTGCCAGGTCTCTATCTCCCAAATAGTGTGTCTCGTAGCAGTTAGAAGCCCCCAGAATCCAGACCGGTTTCCTGGTAAGCTTTTTGGCTCTCTCCTCCGTGGTTAAAATCATGGCGCAGGCGCCATCCGAGACAGGCTTGGCATCCAGAAGCCTGATGGGAGATGACAATATTCTGGAACTCAGGACATCCTCTACTGTGATATCCAGAGGTGCCTGGGCGAGGGGGTTCTTTTTGGCATTGCCGCGGTTCTTTACCGCTACCTTGGCGCATTGTTCAGATGTTATCCCATATTTATACATGTAGCGCCTTGCCTGCATGGCAGCAGCCGAAACGAAATCCAGACCCAACTGTCTGAGTAGAATCGGGTCGAAAGCAGCGTTTTCAATAAGGCTCTTCTCAGCCTGGGATTCTTTCGTATGCGCCACAACAATGACGAGTTTATGGTGCCCCGATAGAATCCTCGCCATTCCCGCATAAACAGCATTGATACCGTCCTCGCAGACTTTATCCTCATCGCTCAGGTGACCGCCCACAACGTGTTGAATATTCATGTTCGATATAGTTCTGCCGTCCCAGAAATCCTGGGAACAGGACACGGCGGCATCGAATTCTGATAGGGTGAGTCCTGTAGCCTCCAGGCACTGTTTTACTGCTTCGTACGCCAGCTCCTCTTCGCTCGCATCCGCCCGGTTGGGCTGGTACTTGGTCTGTCCTACGGCCACTATTGCTGCTCTTTCAACCATATGCGACTCCTTCCTGCCTTCCCGTTTGTATACATTTTTTATTTCAACGATTCAGAGCATTTAAAAATTTGTGGGACACTCCAATCCTTCCACGGAAGAACCGGCAGGAAGTGTCCCACACCTCTCGAGAGCACTTCGTTTGTTCTATAGGACACGACGGCCTTGCCTTTGTAATGTCTATTTTAGTGACTTATGCATCTGGTGATACCTGTACACCATATTGGCGATATTTATGCCTGAGTCAACTGCCTGATGGACGCCGACGCCATAGCCGCCAGCGTCAGTGCCCACATAGAACAATCCCTGAATGGGTGACTTGGGCGAAGGCTTGTACTTGGCGCATTGTCCCACTATTTGACCTATCCCGATACATTCACCGCCCTGTCCCGGCAGCACCTGCTCGCGGGCGAGAGCGGATACCTCGCGTGTAGAGTAAACTTCCTTCGCCTCAATATATTTTGGCATCTTAGGGAAGACCTTGAATATGATTTCCTCCCCTTTGTCCGACCATTTCTTTTTTTGCGCAGCAGTCATCTGGGGGTCGGCGGGGCACCAAAACCCTGTCATCAGCATGTGCTTACCTCGAGGGCCTGCGTGGGGGTCGTAGTTGGTGGGGCACTCATAGTAGACGACGAATTCCTTAGGCAGGTCTCCCGACTTTGCCTTGACAAAGCGTTCCAGACTCCATGGAGTTTCATTGGAGAATATCACGCCGTAGGGAGCATCGGTCACTTTCTTGTTCAGAAAATAGCGAGTCCCCATGAATCCCATAGAGGGGACTAATTCCTTTACATAATTCACGTAGCCCCGGTCGAAGTGCTCTTCGCCCACTAGTTTCAGCACAGTGGGCTGAATGCCAGCGTTACTAATCACTATGGGAGCCTTGAAGCTACCCTTTTCGGTGATTACCCCGGTAACCCTACCCTTGTCTACAGTAATCTTCTTAACTCTGGAGCGCATAATCACTTTGCTGCCGAATGATTCCACAGCCCCCGCGTAGGCCTCGGCTACGCGACCGATTCCACCCTGGCAGAAAAGCCCGCCACTGCGAAGGATCATGTCCTGAATAGTCCTTATAGCCTCTGAGGCAGCCAGGGCGTCAACTGGAATCACAAACATGCCGTCACACATCAGGCTGACGAAGAAACTGTAGAGAGGCCTGGGTGCGTTGTAGCGGTTGAGCCATTCCTGGAGGCTAATATCATGCAAGGTATTGATATCCTGCGGGCTCATTGCAATTAATTCCGTAAAAAGCTTGAGGGCCTCCTCCTTTTCCTCTTTCTTCAACCCTAACCAGTTAAACAGCACCTCGGGATCCATCCCGCCGGGAGGCATCTGGGGCATGGCGACATACTTTCCGGCAATCTTGTATATACTTTCCGGATTACTGGGTGCTACAAGCTTCACCTTGTTCTCGACACCCAGTTCCTTGAGCACAACCTCAAGCAGACTTCCCACAACCGGGGCGCTGATAACTACCCAGGCTGTATGGGTGAAACCCTTCTTGGAGAGGGACATCGCTTTGCCACCGGCACGGGAATTTTTGTCCAGCAGCAACACCTTGAGCCCTCGCTTTGCCAGCAGCCCGGCGCAGGAACTTCCCCCGAATCCAGCTCCCACCACAATCACATCATATTCTGGCTTCGCCATAATACCTCTCCTCTCCTTAGTCTCCTCAGGCAGTTATAAAATTAGTGAAGGGACAGGTTTATCTGATTAAAAGTCGCCGGGATGATTGGGTTTCTTATTGCGCCATTGCTTGGGAGATAGCATGAAGCTGACGATGGAGCGTTTAGCGCAGCAGGCTGCGACTTTCGCCAGGTCACGAAAATTCATGGCCGCTCGAATTCTCCACTTGACCGGTTCGATGACGTCAACCTGCATTATCAGATAGTCTCCCTGACGCTGCAAATCGACAACTTTGCCTGTGAGCTGGGTCTTGCCTAACCCTGTTGACCTGAATAACATATTTGCCCCCTTCGACTTGTTATACACAAGCCTCTATATCTATCTTAAAGAATGTAGCCCTTTTCACGCGATTTAGTGATCATCTCAGGCTCTTTCCACCATTTCTGTATTCCACATTCCTCGGCAACTGTGTTAGCGCAGTTGTAACCGGGCCCCCAGATTACGCAGCCACCGGGCCAGACATTTGCCCCGCCTACAAACAGGTTCTTTACCGGTGTAACGTTGTGTGAGCACTCTTGATTTGGCCTCAGGTAGCCCATTTGCAAAGGATGGTATTGCCCCTGCTTATATGACCCTCTAACCATGTTGGCGAATTTATTTTGAATGTCGGCCGGGGTGGTTATGTTCCACCACATAACCTTGTCTTTGGTTATATTGGGCGCATATTTTTGCAGGGTGGCTAACTGGTATTCGGCGATCTGCTGCCTGAACTTGTACTTAAGCCATTTCTCCGAGCCACCATCTTTCAGAGCGAAGGGCGCCATCTGGGAAAGCAAGCCGGAAGCTTTTCCCGCAGGGGCCTGGTAGGGGTCATGAACGCTGGGGAAGCTGGCGATGTAACCGGCTGTCTGGGGCAGCTCGCCTTTCTCCATCAAATCCCATTCGTGCCTCAGCTCATCGGAGCTGTTGTAACCCAGAACATACATGAAAGCCTTGTTGACATCCGGATTTTGTTCGGCTGCCTTGAATGCGGGCGGCTCTGCTAGAGCCAGGTGCAGGTCACAGAGGCTCCATTTCTCCCACTGCCAGGCTTTGACCATTTCTACGAAGTCCTTTTGCAGCTTATCCTCACCGACGTACTTCAGGAAGGTCTGGTGTATATCTATGGTGCTGACCACCGCTTTGTCGGCCATGAACTTAGTGCCGTCTTCCAACTCTACTCCCTTAGCGGCCCCGTTCTCCACAATGATTCGCTTAATCTGGGCATTTTGCCTTATTTGTCCCTTTTGCTCGAAAATTATCTTGAGCAGGGCGTTGGAAACCCTGTGGGACCCACCCGCTGTCAGCCGGTAATTGGACATTCGATTGAAATATAAAGGAATAAGGTATCCCACGCCTGATTGGCTGTAGTCCAGACCCCAGTGGCACACTGCATAGAGCAGCAGAGTGCGGACGTGGTCGTTCTCGAATCTTTCCTTGATTACCTCGTCGGGGGTCTTTTCTGCGAACTCTGTCAGCTTGCCGCCGAGCTCGGATGCTGCTGCCCGTGCAGCCATGAGAGGGGCCGGCTCGGGCTTGACGAATGTCTGGGGCCCGACAATCTCCTTCATGAGTTCGTCGCACTCTTGATAGAAATCTCGATAGGCATCGGCGTCCTTCTTGGAGAATTTGGCAATCGAAGCGCAGGTCTTCTCCGGGTCTTTGTAAACGCAGATACATTTGCCGTCGGGCAGGGGCATCGCCCATTGAACATCAGGGAAGATATGCCTGACGCCATACTGCTCCTCGATTTTGAAGTCCTGATAAATCGGAGCGTAATCCACCATCATGTGGAATATAGCGTGTGTATTGTGGAAGAAATCGGGAAGGGTTATCTGCTCTGTAGCAAGCCCTCCTCCTGCTTCGTACCTCTTCTCCAGCAGCAGGACTTTCTGGCCTGCTTTACTCAGGTAAGCGCCGATCTCCAGCCCGTTAGGGCCTGTGCCTATAATAATTACGTCATATTGCCCCGACATGTTTCCTCCTTATCCTTAAACCTTAACAACTACGGCTGCGGCCGATGTATTAACTGTTACATAAGCTCGATTTCATGACAATCAGGGGCGACAATCAGCTTGGGCTCGGTCAGTTTCTGAACATCTTCTGGAGTCCATCCCGGCGCCACTTCCTTGAGAACAAGCCCCTTTTTGGTGACCTCGATAACGGCGATATCGGTTATGATTAGGTCAACGCACTTGGGTGCGGTTAAATGATAGTGACATTTCTTTACTATCCGGTAATCGCCTTCTTTTGTAGTGTGGCTCATTACGATGATGAGCTTCTTGGCCCCGAAAGCGAGATCCATGGCGCCACCGATGGTGCCAACTTGCCTCTCCGGCACCATGTAGTTGGCCAAATCACCCTTTTCTGAGACCTGGTAGGCCCCCATCACGCTGATGTCCAGATGGCCTCCCCTGACTATGGAGAAGGACTCATCATGGCTGAAGAAGCACATCCCTGGGGCTCGTTTCACAGTCTGCCCGCCGGCATTGACCAGGTCGAGGTCTCCCTCGCCGGGCAGCGTTATCTCTCCATAGCCGAGGACACCGTTCTCACTGTGAAATATCACCTCTCTGCCTGCAGGGACGAAATTCGCCGCCAAGCCGGGAATGCCGATTCCCAGATTGACTACATTGCCGTCCTGGAACTCTTTGGCAACACGAAGAGCCATTATCTGCCTGTCCAGCCTTTGTTTTTCCGACTCGCCGCTCATCTTCGGGTACCCTTTCCCTTTTGGGCTGCCTTATCAGTCCGGGTGTCGGCAGTCTTTCCTTCTGGAGCATGTATTACTTCGAACGTGCCACTACCCTGTCCACATATACACCCGGCGTAACAATGGCCTCCGGGTTCAGTTCACCCAGCTCCACTATCTCGTCTACCTCAGCGATAGTGACCCTGGCTGCTCCGGCCATGGTAGGGTTGAAGGTCCTCGATGTCCCTCTATAGATGAGGTTGCCCCAGCGGTCCCCTTTGTAGGCATGTATCAGCGCAAAGTCAGCCTTGATGGGCAACTCCAGCAAGTATTCGCGTCCATCGATGACCTTTTTCTCCTTGCCTTCTTCTATCACCGTGCCGATTCCCACCGGCACATAGAAGCCGCCAATTCCTGCCTTAGCTGCCCTGACCCTTTCTGCCAGGGTGCCTTGGGGAACCATCTCTATCTCAACCTTCCCCGCTCTGAGGAGCTTCTCGAAATTATTTACATACAGTGCACTAACCGGCGCAGAGACGATGGCTTTCTTTATGCGCCCGTTTCGCACCAGGATGTCCATATCCTCGGGGAACTTAGCGCCCTGCATTCGCCAGACATCGGCGCCGAAACCGCTGCTGTTAGATACTGTGGTAAGATTCTTTACTCCTTTTCTATCGAGGGCCTCCAGCAAGCAGCTCGGCATGCTGACCACTGTACCGAAGCCGCCGACCATAATAACGGCCCCATCCTGTATATCAGCTACGGCTTCATCGAAGCTGGCTACTATCTTATTTACCGGCATGAGGGATCACCTCACTCGAAATCGCAGCCTGTGTAGCACTATTATCATTAACCTGCTGTCTGCCTCTTTATGTGATATTGAAGCGCCATGCGGGCCACGTTGATTCCTGACTCTGCTGCCTGATGAGTGCCCATGCCGGAGCCTCCGGCATCGCAGCCCACGTAGAAAAGCCCCCGTATAGGTGACTTCGGTGAGGGCTTATACTTACCGCATTGCCCCACTATTTGGGCCAGGCCCACGCACTCGCCGCCCTGTCCGGGCAGCACGTGGTCCCGCGTTGCGGCAGATACCTCAGCCGGTCCCTCGAACTCTTTGTACATAACGGCATCCATTACTTCGGGGAAGACTTTATCCAGCATCTCGTCCATCTTTTTGTACAGTTTTTTGACCATCCCGGTTGCCTCGGGGTCGGGAGGGCAGATGGTACCGGCAATGAAGCACTGTTTGCCGCGAGGCGACATTGTGGGGTCGTAGTTGGACGGGACGATGCCGAACAAGATGACTTCGTTAGGTACATGCCCCTGTTTTACTTTGAGAAAGCGCTCTACATTCCACCAGCTATCATCGGACCACATCATGTACATAGGTAGTTTAAGCACGGCTTTGTTGAGAAAGTATTTGACAGCGGTGAAGGCCCATCCCGGCACTAAGTCTTTGACATAGTTAACATAGCTTTTATCGAAGTGCTTCTCGCCCACCAGCTTGAGTACGGTAGGCTGGATGCCTGCGCTGCTTATGACGATAGGGGCCTTGAACCCGCCATCAGCCGTGGTTACGCTCGTGACTCGTCCATCCGTAATATTTATCTTCTCGACTTTGGCTCGTGTCCTCACTACTCCCCGATTGCCCTTGAACGCCTGAGCTAGAGTATCGAGGAGGCGTCCAAAGCCTCCGACGTAATAGCCGCCGCCACCGCTGAGGGCTATGTGCTGTAAGATTCTAACCTGCTCCGAGGCTGACACCAGGTCGATAGGTTCTGCCAGCGAGGCGTTGGAGTGCATAGCGAGATAGCTGTAAAGGCCTGGAGGCGTATCGTGTTGAGCGATATATTTCTGGAAGGTCATATCATCCAGTGCATCCAGCTTATCCGGCGGCATCAGGGCGATTTCGGTGAGTATGGCTAGAGCGCGCTCCTGCTCCTGAGCATTAAGCCCGAAGAGGGTGAAGAACTCCGTGGGGTCTTGTACTCCTTCCGTTTGATGAGTAATCGCGGTCTTGTACTTTTTCCACTGCGACCTTCTATAAGCTAGGCATGCTTCTTCCAAATAGATTGGCTTAAGCTCTGACTCAATCCCCAGCAAGTTAAAGGCTGTGGCAAAGGCCGGACCACGCATGGGCACCTGGAGCTTTGGCGCCAACTCGTATCTGAAGCCATCTCGCTCTGCGCCGACTGCCTTGCCGCCAGTGGCCTTGTTTTTCTCCAGCAGCAACGTCTTCACTCCCCACTTGGCCAGAAGGGCAGCGCAGGTGAGGCCTCCCGGCCCACCGCCTATCACGATAGCGTCATACTGTTTTGCCATTTCCACCACCTCGATGTCGGGCTTCTATCACTTGCTTTTACGATACGTATAATTCGGCTTGGCCGAAGCTTGTACTCTTTTTTTCACCTTCCGCATCTCTGCAACGAGTGAATCCGGCTCTTCTTTTCCTTTTTCCTCCCAGGGCTTGCTCAGCCCCATATCGGTAGCGATGATTTTATAGCAGTTGTACGATTCGGTTGAGCCTGCGTTGGAGCCCACATGCCAACAGCCGCCTGTGGCATACAGGTTGGGTATAGGTGTCCTGTAGTTGGCTAGCTCCGGTGTAGGCCTGTGCTCATTAATCTGGAAGGGCACGCGGTCAATCCCGGCCATTGTGCCATTGGGTGCCAGGTTTTTCATACGCAGGTTATCGTAAGGGCTGTTGGTATCGACGCCGATGACATTGTCCCAGGTCATGTTGGGGGCGTACTGCTGCCAGATGGACATCAGGTTCTCAGCATAGCGCTTCTTAATCTCCAGCCACTCCTTCTCGGAGTGATGAGTAGCAGGCGGCGCCAGCTGCTCGTTCTGGACGACATGTTTGCCCGGAGGTGCATACGAGGAGTCAACCAGACTGTGGCAGCCGACGGTAGGTGCATAGTCTTCCAGCGGCGGCCACTGTAATAATCTCTCATTGAGACACTCTCTCGAAATATGTATAGGATCGGGGTCGGGCTGTAACCCCAGCCACTGGCACTCATGTATGTCGGGATTAAATGCCTCGGCTTTGTACTTCGGGGCCTCATGAACGGCGAACGTGTACCACATCAAGCAGCCGAAGGATGTTTGCAGGAGCTCTACTCTCCTTGCCAGCTTTGGCGGGATATGCTCCCTGCCGATAATGTTAAAGCATAGCTGTGCCGGGGACAGGCCACATACGGCAACCAATTTATTTGCCTTTACTTCGCTTCCGTCTTTTAGCTTGATGCCTTTGGCAGTGCCATTTTCTATGATAGCCTTTTCCACTTCGGCATGGGTGAAAAACTTACAGCCCATCTGTACCAGAAGCTGATGGGCAGCATGAGCTATCTGGTGGGTGCCCCCTCTGGCGAACCCTATGGTCGGCAGCGTAGCCGCCATGCCCATCGTCATAACGCCCTGGCCGGGGTCGTTGACATCGATCACCGAGGAAACGCCAAACCTTAGAATGCAGGACTGAAGTTCCGGGCTATCGAACCACTCCTTCACTGTGCGCATCATGCTCCCCGCCATCATCGTTCCGTCGGGGAGAAGGTCCGCTTCCATTACCAGCGGGGCGATGGCGACCTGCCTCTCCATAAACTCGGGCCTCGTCATCCACTCGGGTGGGTTGAATGTACCGTCTATCATGACCCTCAGGTATTCATCGCTAACAGCGACTTTCCAGAGCTTGAGCCACGTGTCAGCGTCCTTTTCCGAGAAGCGTGCGATCTCTTTTGCCGAGCGTTCCTGTGTGGGGTCATGCTTCTCGCTATAGATAGCTATGGCAGTCTCGTTATTTCTGAACACGAAGCCATCAGAACACAGATGCTGGTCCCATTGGGCCCCGTAGTCCCAGAATTCAGGGAAATCGCGCCAGACAGGCGCATAGTAAAAGGGCAGTATTATATTGGCATGGTCATTGCCGCGGAATCCCGGCGCGGAGAGCTCTTCCGTGCACAGGCAGCCGCCTATCTCATGTCTCCTCTCAAATATGCCTACGCTCATGCCGCCGTACTTCATCAGGTAAAGGGCAAGAAGCAGTCCTTTATTTCCGCCCCCAACTATCACGGCATCGAATGCTGCATCAGCCATCGTGACCCCCTTCAAAAAAGTTTTCAATACTGCGAAAGGACGCTAGAACTTGATTACACTGCGTATGATCGTACCCTTCTCCAGGGCTTCGAAGGCCTCATTTATTTCATCCAAGCTGTAGGTTTTGGTGATCAGCTTATCTATGGGTAGTTTGCCGCTCATGTACAGGTCAATGTATCGAGGTATATCAATTTGTGCCTTTATATCACCCTGAACCGTTCCTGTTACTGTCTTCCCTAAGAGGAACTCAAAGGGAGCCATACTAAGCATACTGCCCAGGGGAGCCATGCCTACCACAACGAACTTACCACCGAAGCGTATCGAGGCGAATGCCTGGGTCATAACATTCACATTTCCGATACATTCCAGGGCATAATCCGCTCCCCCGCCGGTTAGCTCCATAATTTTCATAATCGGGTCATCCTGGGATGCGTTGATCACAAAATCTGCTCCAAGCTTCTTGGCCATTTCCAGCTTCTTGTCCAGAGTATCAACGGCCATGCTTTTGCCTGCCCCGGCTAGTTTGGCACCCATAACGGCGCTTAAGCCAACGCCTCCGCAGCCGAAGACAGCGATGCTTTCTCCGGGCTTTATGCCCGTGGTGTTGATAGCAGCGCCAATGCCCGTGCTCGTACCGCAGCCCAGAAGGCACACCACATCCAGCGGGGCGTCCTCTCTGACCTTCACGCAGGAACGCTCATTTACTACGGCGTACTCGGCATAGCTGGCAAGCCCGAAGAGGTGGTTCAGTTGCTGCTCGCCTTTGTGTAAACGTGTAGCTCCTCCGGGCAGGGTTGCCATTGACATGATCGGAAGGTTCTCCAAGCACTGAGTTGGTTTCCCTTCTACACAATATCGGCATTTCCCGCATGAATAAGAGACCATCATCACTACATGGTCGCCTGGCTGCAGCATTGTTACCCCTGGCCCCACCTTCTCCACAATTCCAGCGCCTTCATGCCCAGGAACTACAGGCATGGGGGCGGGCATCTCGCCTTTCATAAAGTGCAGGTCGCTGTGACATACCCCTGTGGCCGCAATTTTCACCAGCACTTCGTTAGCCTGCGGCTCATCAAGAGTGACTTTTTCTATCTTTAGCGGCGTATTGGGCTCATATAATACGGCGGCCTTCATTCTCTCGCCTCCTTCAATAAGTTCTTCTAGCCAAACATGCTTTTACCTGTACCCTGAGTGTTGGCCGGAGTGTGCAGGATATCTTCTTTCACCAATCGCTGTATTTCCTCGTCGGGCATTTTCAGCACCTCGCGGCATATCTCTTCGGTATGCTGACCCAGCAACGGGGCCGGCGTGCTGGTCATAGGCGACGCACCGGACATCCTGAAGGGTACACCCGGGTAAAGCCTTGCCCCGGCTACCGGATGTTTCAGCTCCACGATAGACCCCAACCATCTGAGCTGCGGGTCTGCCAGTGTGTCAGGCGCACGCTGTACTACTCCGGCAGCTACCCCGGCGGCCTGCAAAGTCTCCATCACTACGCAGGCGTCGAGCGTGGATGTCCATTCTTTGATGTGTTCATCCAGTTCGGCTACGTTCTTTAAGCGGTTCCGGAGGCTGGCAAATTTGGGGCCTTTAGTCCACGCAGGATTTCCGATGGCATTGCAGAAATTATGCCACTCTTCATCCGTGAATACCGTTATGGCGCACCACTCGTCGGCACCTTTGCAGGGGTAGCAGCCGTGTGGAGCAGCGTAGGGGCTTCGGTTACCCATCGGCTTGCCGATTCTCTTATTGTAGGTATAGTCCAGATAGTGCTCGCCCATTAGGCTCACTGCCACCTCTGTCTGAGCCATATCTATGTATTGACCTTTGCCAGTTCTGCGCCTGTAGTCGAGCGCAGCCAGAGCTGCTATCACCGCATGCTTGCTTGCCATGTGGTCAGGCAGGGGCGAATTGGAACCCACCGGATAAGGGTCATCAGGCTGAGCCCACATTGAAAGCATACCGGAGGCGGAGGATAACATGGGCCCGTATGCTTGAAAGTCGCTGTAAGGACCCCCGCCGCCCAACCCCTGACTGCTGACGTATATGATTTTGGGGTTAAGCTTGCGAGCATTTTCGTAGTTGAATCCCAGGCTCTTCATGACCCCGCCGCGAAAGTTCTCTAGAAGGATATCGGTCCATTTGATCAGCTTGCCGACAAGCTGTTTCCCCTTTTCTGTTTTGAGGTTCACTCCGAAGCTTCTTTTGCTCCGGTTTGCCTCGTTGAAGCCGGCGATATTGTTGATATCAGGGCCTATAGTTCTCATGAAATCGAGGTTATCCTTCGACTCTATTTTGATAACATTGGCTCCCAGCTCTCCGAAAATCTTGCCAGCGTCGGGTACCACGCCGCCAGTGCCGAAGCTCAGGACTTTAACATTTTCCAAAGGTAACACTTCGAACTCCTTGCTACACTACTCCCGCACTTCTTAGTGCCACCAAATCGCCTTTCGAGAAGCCAAGTTCCTCGCAATAGATTTCAACATTATGTTCGCCCAGACAGGGAGCGGGACATTTTATTTTGGCCGGCGTTTTTGTCCATTTGTACGGCGGTCCAGGATAGTCAGCTTTCCCGGCAACGGGATGTTCAACCTCGACAAAGTAATCTCTAGCTTTGGTATGGGGGCTGTTATAAAAGTCTTCAATATTCAAGATAGGTGCAATGGGGACGCCTTCACGCTTGCCTGCCTCGAATAGTTCGAGCATAGTATATTTCTGAGTGAATTCCAGCATGAGGGCGTGCAGGTCATCGGCATTTCCGATGCGGTACATAAAACTGCGCCAATCGGGCATCTGAAGCACCTCCGGGCTGCCCAGCACTCTAACCAGAGCATCCCACTGCCGGGGAGTCAGAGCAATCACCCGAATCAGGCCATCTTTACAGGGGTAGACCGGATAGATGGATGCCCCCATTCGTGTCTCCGTGGTAGGCGGAGGTCCGCCTGGATTGATGGCGTAAGAATAGTTCGGCACTATCCAAGGGTATAGCCCGAGGCGTGACGTTTCATGTACGGAGACGTCGATGTACTGCCCTTCTCTTGTGGCGCTACGCATCCATAGGGCAGAGAGTATCTCTATGTTAGCGTGGAGGGAGGCTGCATCGTAGGCAGGCGTACCCGGGCATAGGCAGGGCTCCTTCCCCGTGTAGCCGCTTGTTATCATGACGCCGCTCATAGCGAAATCTACCAGGTTGGAGCCTTTGCGGTTCTTATAGGGTCCCGAGCGGCCGAATTCGGTGATGCTCGCCATGATGAGCCCTGGATTTATCTCCTTGAGCGCAGGATAATCAAGGCCAAAGCTCGCCATACAGTCAACCGGCGAGTTTTCTACCAGGACGTCAGCTTTCTTGACCAGTTTCTTGAAGATATCTCTACCGTCGGCGGTTTCCAGGTTAAGTGTTATTCCTCGCTTGCCAGCGTTGCGATGAAGAAAATAGAGGCTTTTTTCGAGATGGGGGATATCATCCACAAAAGGAGGGATCGAACGTCCGGGGTCTCCTTCAGGTCTTTCAATTTTTATGACGTCTGCGCCCAGGTCGGCGAACAGCTTTGTACAGTAAGAGCCCCTGCTGTCGGTCAGGTCCAGTATTCGGTATATGCTCAGGGCGCCCTCTTTTTTCTTTGCCAAAGCATGCACCTCACTGTGACAAGGTCGTTACCCTAGAAGCCTCTGCACACAAACATATAACCCGGCGATTGAGACAATCCCGGCCCTAATAGCAGGATAAAACTTGAATGCTCTGCTGAATATGGTGCTAATCCTTATTTTGTACTTCTGCTGTCTCCCGATGATTACTGGGGGGCAACACTATATGAGATAGAGATAACACGGTATATTTAACAGTGTTAGCACCTGATACTTCGAAAATAGATTAAACAGGATATTCGAAGTCCGGGTCGATTGTGATGGTACTCCAGGTACTTTTAGTGTGTCGCCTTCTGTTTGCGTCCGACTTCCTTTTTTCTTTTGCCCGTTAATTCCTCGATATCGAGAGGCTCGCCTTTGGACGAGTCCCTCTCTAGGGTGATAGCCCCGGCCGGGCAGATGTCCTGACAGACGCCGCAGCCCATACACTTCGCTGTGTTAATAACCGCTTTCTGCTCTTTTTCATCCAGGCTGATAGCCTTGAACTGACAGTATTCCAGGCATTCTCCGCAGCCGTTACAGTAGTCACCTACGTGGGATAGATAGCCTGAAGGCGCTATGATGGGGACTGTGCCCTCGAGCAGATTCCACATCTTGATACCCATGCAGCAGCAAGAGCAGCAATTGCAGATGGCGCTGAGCTTGTTGCCCATATCCTTCTTGAAATAGGCGGTGTGAACGTGTCCCCTTTTGTGTTCGGCTTCCAGAATGGCGACGGCCTCTTCCTGGGTTACTTTGCGGTAATGAGGGTTCTGATCGGCAATAAAGGAAGCTCCGGGGTCACCAACGAAGAAGCAGACTTCCATCGGCAAACAGGGCTTCTCGGATGCCGCTCTGCAGGGACATCTTCCCACCGCAATTGACTGCGGGTTCGTCAGGATGATATCCTTGGCTATCTTGAACGGTATCACTGTCTCCGGCGTGATGAGAGAGAGGTCTGCCTTCTGTGTGACGAGCTGTATTGCGTCTTTAAGCTTCACCACTTTGCCATGATAGATGCTGGTCGCTAAATCAGGTGCTCCATCCGCAACACGCTGTACCGTGGCACGAACCAGGTCATCGAGACTTTTGTCTATCTTCTCTTCAGGCTCCTTGGCTGGCAGGCCAGACGATTGAATTGCATGATACATAAAGTGGTCGATATATTTCATATACACGTAGGC
>DAOUMT010000278.1:0-1950 GCA_034409195.1 Dehalococcoidia bacterium | reverse complement strand
GGGTGAATAGATAAATCCCCACCAGAGCCAGATTAGTTTTGGGCTCTTTCGGCTTCTCCACGAGGTGAACTACCTCTCCCTTACCATTTAGCTCGGCGACACCGAAGAGGCGCGGGTCTGAAACTTCTTTGAGGAGTACCAAGGCGTCCGGTGAGTGGTTATCGAATTGCTGGACAAAGCTTTTTACCCCACCCTCTATAAGGTTATCACCGAGGAACATAAGGAATGTAGAGTCGCCCAGGAAGGGGCGCGCCGTCTTTACGGCATGGGCCAGTCCCCCAGGCTCAGCCTGCGGAATATAGGTAATGCTGCTTTTCCATCGTGAGCCATCGCCAACTGCCTCTTTGATATAGGCGCCGGTTTCCGGAGAGATAATGACACCAATATCGGTAATCCCTGCCTCCCTGATCTGATCCAGCACATAGAATAAGATCGGTTTGTTGGCAACAGGAAGTAGCTGCTTGGGTATGGTGTGGGTGATGGGCTTGAGCCTTGTACCTTTGCCCCCTGCCAGAATCAAGGCTTTCATGCGGACTCTCCATCGAAAAATATATTAAGAGTATACCTTACATAAAGGCAGATAGCAAAGCTTCGTTATGGCTCATAATCGCCAGGCGATATGGACAGGGTAGTGAGCGTCATGTAGTTATTAGTACTTCTTGTTGCAGCTTAAGGCAGTCCCATCAGCTTTGCCGTGAAGCGGTTTACCGGATTGGCGTTGGTTATTCCGCCGTCAACCAGGATGGTCTGTCCTGTTATATAGCTCGCACCTGGAGATGCCAGAAATAGCGCTGTCTCCGCTATGTCCTCAGGCATGCCCCATCGCAAGGCCGGTATCTCATTCGTAAAGTTGGATGGCGCAACTTCCACCAGCATCTCGCCCATTGATGTTCTGATGACTCCGGGTGCTATGGCGTTGACTGTTATTCCCCTCGGCGCCAGCTCGAGTGACAGCGATGTGGTGAAAGCAATCACTGCCCCTTTGGCGGCGGCGTAGTGTGTGCTGAACACCTGGCCTTGAATACCATCCATAGATGACATACTAATTATGCGGTCCCCCTTTTCCATGCATTTAATTACTGCTCTGGAAAAGAAGAACATACCGTCGCAGTGGACAGCGAACATCCTGCGCCATTCTTCCGTTGACAGGTCGGCAATGAAACAGCCACCGGCGAAGCCGGCGTTATTAACTAAAATACCGACGTTGCCCAATTGTTCCTGTGTCTTCTCGACCGCCTGCTCTACCTGTTTTTCCTTAGACACATCGCATTTGATTGCTATGGCTTTGCCCTTGAGCGCCTTAATTTCCCTGACGACCTTTTTGGCTCCGTCCGGGTTGAGATCGACGACGGCTACCCTGGCTCCTTCGCGGGCGAAACGCAGGGCAATCGCGCGACCGATTCCGGAAGCGGCACCTGTTACTAAAGCGACCCTACCGTCCAGTTGTCCTGGCATCTTATCACCTCTTCTCTGGAATTTGGCTGTAATTATCAAATGCTAGTCGGTGATGAGACAGATGTCAAGCCAAACGGATGAGAGGTCGTTTGCAATGGATCTACCATACCGACGAAAGTCGGTATCCAGGTAACTTAACCCTAATTTTGAAGCTGGGTTTTCTGGATTCCGTGTCAAGCACGGAATGGTAATGGTGTTTCTTTCTGCTCGCTGTGGATGTTATCATCCACAGCCGCTTATCCTTCGACAGTCTCAAAGAGGGGGCTCAAAATTTTGAGCCCCTGCATTTCACTAAGTTGTGGGTTTCTGATATAATGTGGAACGTTATGGCGGCTTGTTCGAACTCATATTAAGCCCCTGCCTGCTCAGCAGGAAGGGGCCTTTTTGCGGCTCTAACCAGGTTCTCAGCAAAGTAATAGGTGGCAAACAGATATGAGGATATGCCTCTTAACCTACAGGGGCAATATGTATTGCGGCGGCCAGGGCATCTACGTC
>DAOUMT010000277.1:0-6312 GCA_034409195.1 Dehalococcoidia bacterium | reverse complement strand
CTCATAAATGGCGGCGGGGGTGAGATGGTCATGGCTCTGCGAGATAATGTTCAGCACAGCCCGGCGCTGCGGCGTGATTTTGTAGCCGCTATGTCTCAGTATGGATGCAATCTTGTTCTGGGTGAGTGTCATTCCAATAGTTAAATGAAAATTATTTTCATTTGGCAGTCTAGCATATTGGCGGATTTTTGTCAACTCGGGCGAATTGTTACCCCTTCGTGGTGAGTCCTGTCCTGAGCCTGCCGAAGGGCCGTCAAACGATGAACGGTGCAAAAAAGTAGGGGCACAGCATGCTGTGCCCGATTCCCCCTTTTGTAAACTTGTCCTCGAGACTTATTGACTAGCCAAGATGATAATCGTATAATTCTACCAGCGGGCTGAGCTAAATAGTTCATGTCTTTCAGTTCAGGCAGGAGGAAGTCGCATGACACTTATTATTCCTTCCGACAAGTTTGACGAGTTCAAAACTTACCTCACAGCGCATGGGTATACTTTTGAAGACCGTCAGTATCAGCTGTTTCTTGCGAAAAAGCCAGGCACAGTCATAAACCTCTACACAAATGGAAAGATCGTATTTGGTGGCACGGATTTGACAGAAAGGGGACGTGTTGAGGAGTACCTTAAGTCACTGAATGCTTCACAGGTTGTCAAGACCATAAAGGAATATGCGAATATCGAAGTATCTGGGAGCAGGATAGGCACCGACGAAGTCGGGAAAGGAGATTACTTTGGGCCCTTGGTCGTAGGAGGGGTTGCCGCGAATGAAACTCAAGTCAAGGAACTCCAAGAACTTGGTGCCAAGGCTTCGAAGGCTCTTAGCGACACCACCATCAAGAATCTTGCCGTACAAATCCGCAAGATACTCAAGCCAAACCAAAGCGATGTCATAGTCATAGGCCCGCTGAAATACAACATGCTTCACAAAGAATTGAGAAACGTCAACGGAATTCTTGGGTGGGGGCACGCTAGGGCTATTGAGAATCTCGTTGTTGCCAACCCGACATGCGACACGGCTGTGGCAGACCAGTTCGGGGACCAAAGCTACATCGAGAAGGCCCTGATGCAAAAGGGAAGGACGTTAAAGCTGATCCAAAGTCCAAAGGCAGAGAGAGAGGTTACCGTCGCCGCTGCTTCAATCCTTGGCCGGTCTGAGTTTATCGATAGAATGCGAGAAATGAGTCACACCTACGGGATAGATTTCCCGAAAGGTTCTACCAACGTAATCCCAACAGCTGAGTTATTCGTAAAGCAGTACGGTTCACGAGCACTCCTTAATGTGGCCAAAGTCCATTTCCGTACTACGCTCGAAATACCTGGTGTCGTAGAGGCTGAACTCGAGGTGAGAATCAGAACTATGCAAGAGGAATTGCCTACGATGGAGGCACGGATTAGCCGTGATATCAGACTTGAATGTTTTAACCTGATAGATTCATTGGAACCTGAGCTAAGGAGATTCATTGAGTGCAGGCTTAGGACTTTGCATGGGAATGGGTGGTGGGTAAATGGTGTCGACAAGGATGTACGAGGCAAAGCGGAGAGCCTGAAGCAGAAGGAAATAAATCGGGGTGTGCAAGTAGAACTAATTGACTGCCTCGATATGGATCACTACAGGATCATCGTAACCACCCCAGCGAACTGGAAGGGCGCATTCGAGCCTGTGTTCAAAGACAAAGAGGCCCTTCTTGCTCGATTGAAGATACTGAAAGAGGTTCGAAACCCGACAGCCCATTCAAGAGCTCTTAGACACAATGACAAGCTCGGGGTGGTGTCGGCTGTCCAGTGGCTGAAAGGCAAGATTGGGACAGGACAGGATAGCCTTTGACATTACGCGTAACGGAGTGGTCATGAAGGTCTGCAGCCATCCTAACATAATGTCTGCTCAATGACTTGAACAACACTCTGACGCCCGCGATCGACTACTCCTAAGGAAGAGGCAATCTGACTTTGAGCAGATAATTAACGAAACAGTAAGTAGCTAGGAATAATAACAATAAGTCCATTTGAGCTGACCCCAAAAAGCTGAGCGAGTCAAATCTCGGGCCGTGCTATACCCGAAAACAGTAACTTGGTCAGAAATACCCTAGGAGAAATGCCTGGTGTATGCGTGCCAATATCCCTCATCTGCTGTTATAATCTCCTTAGCGCTGACTTCGCTGATGGAGGTTTCAATTGAAGCTGGTAGATAGTTTCTATGCCTACCTTTGGCCGGGCGTCAACATGCAGGAGATGATGAGATACGGCAATAACGCTAACTCTTATGCTGTGGCAAATGCTCTGCCGGGAAATAAGCATGTCCTGGTGGATCCAGGGCAGGTGGTTAACGAAGCCAGGCAAAACTGTCTGGACAGATTGATCTCTGAGATGAAGAAAGACGGACTGAAGGTCGAGGACGTGGGATTAATAATCAATACGCATGCGCATCCGGACCATTACGGGGCCTCTGAGGAGATCAGGAAACTGAGTGGAGCGAAGGTCGCTATTGGCAAAGAGGAAAACGAATTCCTCAAGCTGGCCAGCGGAGAAATGGCCAAAGCAATAAAGTCAATGGGCTTCGAAATGCCCGAGATTCACCCTGATTTATATCTCTCGGAGGGTGAGCTGCGTTTAGGCAAGGACCTGGTCGCTCAAATAATACTTATCCCCGGCCATTCCGACGGCCACATAGGTATCTACTGGCCCAAAGAGAAGGTCTTCATGGGAGGAGACCTGGTATTTGATGGCAGCACGGGGCGAGTGGACATTCCTGGCGGCAGCGCTGAGGAGCTTAAAGCCAGCATCGAACGGATTGCCAAGCTGGATATCGAGTACCTGCTCACTGGCCATCAGTATGGCAGCCCGGGGATCATCAAAGGTAAGGAACAGATAAAGCGCAACTTTGAAATCATCAGGAGAAGCATTTTCCCCTATTTATGAGTTCACTTATGCCGGTGTCATTGCGAGCGAAGCGAAGCAATCTCATAGCTAATTTTAACATATCAAAAGCGCTTTGAGGAGACAGCACCCCCACTCCTCAAAGCGCTCTGACGTTTGAACCGGAAACGCTCTAGAAAATTTTACCTCAGCAGGATATTAGGCCTGCTCTTAGCCTTTCCCGATTCGGAATACCTTGGTGCCACACTTGGGGCAAACACCCTGTGTTGCAGGCTTGCCGTTCTTCATCTTGATCGACTTCGGGTTCTTGATCTCCACCTTGGTGCGGCACTTCATACAGTATGCTTGCATGTGACGCTCCTTTCCCTTTGCTTTTGCGAACGAGACTAGCACACATTTGCCTACGTGTCAATAGGTTTGGAGATGATTTCGGAAAAATACTTTGACAAAAAGCTAAATTGAGTGCTAGTATGTTCAAAATTGAGCGAAAGCATAGACATGGTGAACCAGGTACCTACGTTTGCCGAAGAGGAAAAGCTGTTAGAACAGGGCTACAAGCTTATTGCCGGTATTGACGAGGTAGGCCGAGGCCCGCTTGCCGGCCCGGTAGTGGCCGCAGCAGTTATTCTACCTATGGAGGGACGGCCTTCCTGGCTGAGCAAGGTCCGGGACAGCAAGCAGCTTACCCCTTCTCAGCGAGAGTCTATTTTCGACCGCATAATGGAGAGCGGCATAGCTTTCGGGGTGGGGATGGTTTCCCCTGAGGTAATTGACCAACGTGGCATAGCGCCGTCAACCAGGCTGGCAATGCGCCAAGCCGTTGAGCGTCTCTCAACACGCCCTGATTATCTTCTTATTGACTATATGCGCCTGCCTGGTGTCCGCATTCCCCAAAAAGGCGTGGTCGATGGCGATAGCATATGTATCTCTATCGCTGCGGCATCCATAGTTGCTAAGGTCACCCGTGACCGCCACATGGTGGAGATGGACAGCCAATTCCCCGGCTACGGCCTGGCTCAACACAAAGGGTATGGCACCGCTGAGCACCTGGAGGCTTTGCAGCGCCTGGGCCCCAGCCCTATCCATCGTAAGACCTTCATGCCGGTACGAGACCGCCTGCTTTGACTTTCATTACACAAATAACAGGCGGTATCTCAGAAGCAGACGATGTTGCAGTCCCGGCAGACTTCGCATTCCGCTCCCCTGCCCTCTTTATGCATGGCGGCATAACGCTGGCGCTCTTGGGATTGCCATACCTCGGCCACAGTTTGATGGTTCAAGTCGCCGAATATCTTCCTGCCCAGCGGGTCCATGCAGCAAAGGTTGACCCTGCCGTCCCAGAGCACAGTCATGTGGCTGGTGGCATGTATGCAGTAGGTGAAGCGGGTCTGGTCTTTTTGATGGGTGAGTCCGCCGAAATTCAGGTGCTGGAAGACGTAAGGCGTACGGCAGGATGCGTCCGAAGTTGCCTTCCCCCACCTGCGGTTGAAGGCTTTCTCTTCTTCCTTGGTAATAGAGGTGTGCTGCACCAGCGATACGCTGTGGGAAATGTGCAGAGAATCAATGTAATCTATCATTTCGGCGACATGTTCGTAGTCACCCAGGCCTGTCAGTCTCTTCCTGGTCTCCACCGAGGCCCCGTTTGCCGAGATGTTGAGATGAAAATCAGGCACTTTCGCCAGCCTTCTGATTGTCTCCTCGGTCAGCTTGCTGCCGTTGGTATAAAGATGGATTTCGGTTTTGGGCAGAGCAGCACGCGCCTCTTTTATGCGCTCAACCATCTGCGGGTCAAGGAAGGGCTCTCCCGTGAGCATGGGGATGAATGTCTTGGGAGGCGTGTCGAGCTTTGCCGCATCATTCAGAATCTTGCTGTAGAGTTTGCCCGGCATGGTGCCATGCTTTTTAATCTGCGCATAGGCGCAGAATATGCAGCGGGCGTTGCAGTAGTTCGTTGTCTCAACCTGAAGCACTTCGAGTATCTGCTTACTCAACCTGTTAATCCTTTTTTCTGGTTAGAATAACGATATGCTTCCGTTTTATCTCGTGGACTTCGCTTATCTCGTCTTTATGTTTGTCCATTAAACCGTCTATAGTCTCCGTAACCTCCGGCAGGTCGAAATTATAGTCGTGAAAACCGACGCCGCCCCCCGGGACAAGGTTGCGCCAGATGAGATTGAAGTCATTTATCACATAGTCAGGCTGGTGATTGCCATCGATGAAGCCGAAGGCAAACTTCTGCCCTTTGTAGAAGCTGACTTTTTTAGAATCCATGTCGATGGTCACGATGTTGTCGAATGTATGGATAGCTTGCTGGTAGACCTCCAACTGAGAGCGACCCTGGAGAAATGCCTCGTAGATATCGCACATTTTCACCCCGTTTTTGTCAGGCGTCTTATCGCAGTGAGGGTCGAAAATGTCGATGGCATACACCTTCTTACCGCATTTCTGCCCGAATCTTGCCAGCTTGGCAGTGCCGCCGCCCATAAAGGCGCCGATTTCGACGATGTCCCCTTCGAGTTTGTTCAAGCCTCGCCTCTTCATAAAGTCAATCAGAACCTCGTAGCCCACGAAGTCATTAGTTTCCTCGGATAGTGCTGAAGCATTATTTTTCAACCCCCTAAATCCCCCAGTCTTGGGGGACTTTAAAGGCTGGGGGACACCCCCAGACCCCCGGCAGGAAGTATCCTGCACCTCTCTATTGTTTTTCAGTTTTTTAGAACCAGGCATTGAACTTCCTTCAGACTTTGCACAAGGCTGCGACAGCCAAAATTAATGCTGCCGATGTCCAGGTCGCCCTCTCATCATCCGGCGGGCAGGCTACCCTTTCGGGGAACTTTATCCCCCGGCAGAAGCCTGGCTTATCGTCTCGAAGCTTCAGAGTCCAATCGAGCAGCATAATTGCCCTCTCATGCTCGCCGATAAGCGCCAGCGCTATAATCAGCTCGGAGGTCTCGGCTACTGCGGTGGTATTCTCATCTACGGCGACCCTGCACCCCCAGTTTTCAATAATAAAATCGCTCCACTCTCTATCTATACGTTTCTTTGCCTCTTTGCCGTTGAGCGCCCCCGTGAGCACAGGGTAGAACCAGTTCATGGCGTAGCGCCGCTTGTTCTCCCCCATCCTGTCGAACAGCTCAGGATGCTCTCTCATCGCCCTGAGCAGTTTGCTGCCTGCCTCTTTCCAATCATTTTTCGCCTTTCCCAGCGTATTTGCAATGTTTACGCCATTATTAATACTGTGCCAGATGCAGCTTGAAGAAGTCAATATGGCTCCAGGCCACGGTTTTCCCGCCGGGCTTACTGCCCAGAATATCTCGCCGGTGGGCTGCTGTAGGCTCAGCGCGAAATCTATCGCCTTTTCCACCATAGGCCATGTCCTTCTCAGAAATGTGGCGGCTCTGGTCGCCAGGTAGTGAAACCAGATTCCGGTCGCTATGTATG
>DAOUMT010000276.1:0-14501 GCA_034409195.1 Dehalococcoidia bacterium | reverse complement strand
CGGTAGGACCTTCCAGTAGGAACGGTGCATCCCCAGGTGCGGACAGAGAAGCCAGCGCGCAGGGATAGTAATGGTCAGCTGTTGTGTTACCACTATCGCCCCACTTAGCAACGGTAGCAACTGTCTGAGTCTGGCCATTAACATCGAAACCCTGGTGGGTATCGGAGTAGAATGCGGAAACCGCCAGCTGGATTGTCTGCTGGTCGGTTCCCAGAGCCTGCCTGCCTCCTCTGCCTATCAAGCCGACTACGTTGGGGATTACCACTGCTGCCAATATGCCGAGGATTGCGACCACGATCAGTAGCTCGATCAGGGTAAAGCCCCTCTCTCCTCTCTTGAAACTCTTCATGTTTCACCTCCTTCCTTGTATTTTTTACTGCTCTCTAGGTTAACACTACCCCAGCTTCGTGTCGATATTACTATCGCATAAACCCAATAGTTACTTTGGTACCACCTCCTTCTTTTTAATGTTAATGAGGGTGTTTAGAAACGCAATTACCATTCCGTGCTTGACACGGAATCCAGAAAACCCAGCTTCAAGATTACAGTGACTGGATACCGACTTTCGTCGGTATGGTAGACCCATTGCTAAACGACCTCCTTAATAATTATCCGGATTCATATTCACCGAGACCGTGCCCTTGTTGTCTATCTGCCACACCCCCTCGTCCCAGTGCCGCGGCAGCTTGTTGGAAAGAAAGTCCCGATAGAAGATTACTACTTCACCGTTCTCATTCACAAAGCTAGCATGGAAATCGATGGTAGTATTTCCCACTGGAGGCAACTGGCCATCCGACGTTGGGTACATTGCCTTACCGGTATCAAGCTGCGACGCAGTGGCATAAGAACCGACACCGGTCTGTACGTTATGCAAATCAACGCTCATGGTGGTCCCCTTGGCCTTGGTGAAGAAACCCTGAGTTGCCAGTATCACCAGAGTGACCGCGATAATGAATATGATGAGGGCAATCATCAGCTCCATGAAGGTGAACCCGCCCTGGCTCTTCCTTTTCATTACCACATTGTTCATCATCCTACCCCTGGGTACTTACGAGTGCCAGAGATTGCTTCGCTTCGCTCGCAATGACATATTATTGACTACGCCCTTGCCTCATGTCATTGCGAGGCCATCCAAAGGAGGCCGCGGCAATCTCACCGTTCCCCTTTCCCACTAACGACTACGAGAGATTGCTTCGCTTACGCTCGCAATGACATATCGGGCGTGACCCCTCTTCCCTTACGTCACTGCCAGGCCGTCCTTCTTCTTTCATGTCACTGCCAGGCCGTCCGCAGGAGGCCGCGGCAATCTCTACGTTCCTGTTAATACCTACCAGCACGAGAGATTGCTTCGCTACGCTCGCAATGACATAGTTTCTCATAACTCCTCGTATAAATCGCGCCACTCTCTATTCATCGAATTAATCAATTCGATCTTCTTTTGTCTTGAGCCAGCCTTTATCTGCTTTTCCCGCAAAATAGCGCCTTCTATGTCACTGCATGCTTCGTAATAGACAAGCTTCGTGATGTTATACCTTTTGGTAAACGCTTCAACCAATTTCTCTTTATGTTCGTATACCCTTTTTCTTAAGTCCCTCGTAACTCCCGTGTATAATGTTGTATTTCCCATATTGGTCATTATGTATACATAATATTGTCTATCCATACCTACGAGTGCCAGAGATTGCTTCGCTTACGCTCGCAATGACATATCGGGCGTTACCCCCCTTCCTTACGTCACTGCCAGGCATCCTTCGTCTTTATGTCATTGCCCAGCCATCGTTCTTCTTTCATGTCATTGCCAGGCCCTCCGCAGGAGGACGCGGCAATCTCACCGTTCCCGTTAATACCTACCAGTACGAGAGATTGCTTCGCTTACGCTCGCAATGACATATCGGGTTCAGCCTCGCAAAGACTAATGCTCCAAATTTACAACGCCTTGCGCCGTTCTGTCAAGGTTACCTATCTGGATACCGACTTTCGTCGGTATGGTACACTCATTGCTAAACGACCTTGCCTACCTCACCCCCATGCCCCACCACCAGTGAAAAATCCTGTCGCCCCAGATAAGCGCCACCATAGCGCCCACCGCCAGAAACGGCCCGTAAGGTATAGCGGCCTTTCTGCTCTTCACAGCTCCGGTTAAAAGCAAAGATATAGCTATTATCCCGCCTGCTACAATGCCCACCAGCAGGGCTATTATCACCAGCGGGAAACCGCTCACCAGCCCGATGAAGGCCGCCAGCTTCACATCGCCGTAGCCCATCCCGCGGCCCCTGGTAAGCAGATAAGGCAGCAGCAGCAGCACAAAGCCTACTGCCCCTCCCATCAATACGCTGAGGACGAATCCCGGGCCAGTTTTGGGCCAGAACTCCTCGAACCCTCCCCAGAAGAATGCGAAGGCGAAGGCGAGCACCATGGCGGGATAAACTATCATGTTCAGTATCAGCTGCTGCTCCAAATCGATAGCGAAGATAACAATGAAAATGCCGGCGTAGATAACAGAGAAAGCAAGCTCGCGGCTGTAGCCGAAATGCCAGGCCAGGAAGGCAAAGATTGCCATAGTGGCGAACTCCACAAGGGGAGCTCGCAGAGGGATGCGTGCCTTGCAGTAACGGCAGCGCCCTCTCAGCCAGATATAGCTGAACACAGGCACCAGGTCGACCGCCTTAAGGCTCTGATTGCAGCTATCGCAGTGCGAGCCGGGGCTGACAATGGACTTGCCTGCGGGCAGACGGTCGATACATAAGTTGAGGAAGCTGCCTACCACCAGGCCGAACAGTCCCAGGCACGCCGTTAAAAGAGCTAACATACAGAATCATCCATTTCAATTTCAAATTGAAAAATGAAAATTGCAAAATACTTTCTTCAATTTGGACTTTTGCAATTTACAATTTGCAATTCGCCAGCCCCATCATTTTCGCGACTTTGCGGTTACTATTGATTTTGCAACTATGTTAGCAAGCTGGCCGGCTTCTTGTCTCAGAGAAAGCAATTTTGAAGATTTTGCAATCTTTGTTTTCTCAATCAATCGCATCCAATAAAGAGACTCCCTCAATTCTTTCAGCACAATTTGCATCTTATGAATGAAATCGGCACGGCTTTCAGCGCTACAGGCTTCCTCGTAATTTGCTCCCGCCGATGTCGCTGACCGTGCCAATTGCAGGCCTATATGTCTTCCTGTCGCCGTTTTTTCCAGTCCGATATCAAATCTGACGATGTTGGCTGCGAAATCGATGAATCTCTCCGCCAACTCCTCACTTTTCATTATTCACTTTGCAATTTGCACTTTTCAATTTACACTTTGGAATTTTCAATTTACATCCGCCTTACCACTTTCCCTTGAGCATCAACCCCACGTTGACCAGGTACTCCTCCAGGGGGAAATTCTCGGGACACCACGGAGGAGGCTCGACCCGCTCCACCTTGCGTCCTCCCGTAGCCTGCGCCAGCTTCGCAGACGCCTCAGGGTCGAGAGTAAGCGCTCCGCTTAGATAGATAGGTGTCTCAGCAGTTATGCCGGACTCATGATGAGTGCGATTGTAATAGTCTATAGTGAAGGGAAGCTCCCGGACCAGGTTCTGCCAGGCTACCTCCGCGCTGGGATTAGCATCCTTCACCGGAATGTTGCGGAACAGCCCGGGAATGCTGCTGTCCACGACAACTATCTCGCTGCCGTCGACCTCGCCGTGCACTATAATACCGTTCCTGCAGTTGACGGCCCGGGCCAGGGCGAAAGGTCTGAGCTCCAGGCCTTTCAGCTTTATCCCCGCGGTGCCGCAGGTCTCCACAATGCTGATGACGCTGTTCTTGGGCACAGCCAGGGCATAAACCGACTGCTTATTGCTTTTGGCGATTCCGCTGTCTATCTGCTGCCAGTAGACGTAGTCCACGTCTACAGCGCCGGGCATGAGCCTTTTCACCTCCCTAACCACCATATCCCCCAGCTTGTTTCCCTTTATCTTGGGCAGCGAGAGCACCTGGCTGGCAGCGCCCGTGCTGGGCAGAGCGGCGATCGCGCCGCTGCGCGGCACGCCCTTCTCCTGAACTGCCTCGGATATAACCTTGCCTACAACATCAGGTGAAATTACCAGCCCGTCTTTCACGAAATTGGGATTCAGGGGAATGCTGTACCAGTTCTCAATCTTCCTCCCTGAGAATGTGAGTATTCTCAGAGACAGTCCTTCTATGGTGAAAGCCATGGCACGGCTGCTAAAAAAAGCCATTTCTCCCTCCCTTTAGCCCTCTGACATTATCAGAACGGCCCGAATACTCTTTGTCAACCTTTCTTTCATGAGGGCGTTTAGAAACACCATTACCATTCCGTGCTTGACACGGAATCCAGAAAACCCAGCTTCAAAATTACGGCGAAGGTATCTGGATACCGACTTTCGTCGGTATGGTAGACTCATTGCTAAACGACCTCATTGCATAATGTACTAAGACAGCGTCAGCATAGAAAGAGTGAACGTCCCTTTGTCCGGAGTGAAAGACGCATCCTGAATTCTCAGGGTCTGGAAAGTCCCTCCTTCAAGATACGTCAAGAAAGAGTTCATGGCATCATCGGTCCCGGTTACCTGCACCACAGTATCATACCGGAAGTACTTCTTCCCCCCGAGTGTCTCGGTGCCGGCAGGGCTCTTGGGGGTTACGACATTAATCTCCACCCCGTATTTGTCCGCTGCGCCCGCTAAATAGGCGCTGAGCGCCACGGTCGGGAATGAGGGAGGGAAACTGCTAGTGGAGGTCAGGCTGGCCTCCTGAGCCTGCAGCTTCGCCACGTCATACTGGTCCTGGGCCGTAGCCAGAGTCGTCCTGGCGCTGGTCAACTGCGTCTCCACTGTAGCTTTCTGGTCCGCAACCGATTGCGAACTTGAGTAAAACATGAAGGTCACCACAACCAGGACAACAGCTACAAGAATGAGAACTGCTACGCGGGCATTACGTTTGATTAAATCCATCAACTCCGTCATTGGCCACCCCCTTGTGCCACACTGATAGTCAGCGCGTATGACCCGTTGCTGAACGATGGCAGCCCCAGAAGAGTAAACCTGGGATCGTTATTCAGGGCGCGCCCGTAGTCGGAGACATCGGTATAGGTGTCAGCGGCTCCTGCTATCACCAGGTTGTTCCCTTTCTGGGTCTGAGTGATAGTACCGATATCTACCCCCGCAGGAAGAAGCGCATACACCCCGACCATAGCATTGCCCAGCAGCATCCTGGAAGCCAGAAAAGCGTCATAGCTCTGCTTCGCTGCCTTAAGCTGGTTGATCGAATTTATAAGCTTCAAGGCGTCAGGGTTACTCTGCAGGGTCCTGGTCTGCTGCTGCATGGTAGTTATCTGACTCTGCATGTTTGTGATAGAAGTCTGGTCGCTGCTCTTGGCATGGTAGAAGTAGAATGAGCCGAAGGCCAGAAGCACAACGATGACTATCAAGGCAAATGTCTGGGTATCAATCACAGGCTTAGCCCGCAGCTCCTTGGGGAGGATATTGATACCAATATTCATTTTCTCTCCTCCAGTCTAATCAGACAAATATTATGGTTTTTAAAATTAATTTGCAATCCCCCAAATTACCTACTTCAGAAGAATCCTTTTATACTGGTAGCATCGCTTTGAAAATACGTTTTTCTGCCGTTCGCCCTGAGCCCCGTCGAAGGGCCGTTCATGGTTCGACTGGCTCACCACGAACGGGAATGGATTCCCGCTAAAAACAGCCGCTAAACTGCTTTCCTCCCTGACTAATTTTCCAGCACGACGTAGCTGTCGATATTAACGCCGGTAGGTATTGGAATCGGTAAAGGAGGCTGCTGCTGCCACGTCTGGTTTCCCTGCCCCTGAACCGTTGCATAGGGCAATCCCGGGATATTCTGCACTGCCGGATTATATATGATGGTGTACTGTTTTGCTTTCCCCCCAGTGCCCACGATTTGCTGAGCTACTATAGCTCCATCTACAAAAGAGCCATTTTTAATATAAACTATGCCATTCGGAGCATACAATGCTCCATAGATAACGGCGTTGCTCCCGACATAAATATTGCCGTATACCGACATGATAAGCGGCACAGCCTGGTCGGGTTGCGCATAAATATTGGAGTCTATGGTTATGTCACCTTCCGCAACCAGCACTTTAGGAGTGTTAACACCGGTGCTATTACCGGTGGTGATAACAGCGTTTTGACCTAGACTGGCTGTACCAGTCAAATAGACGGTACCTGTCAAAATTAATTCAGCATTATTTTTGACCAGCAAATTACCGTTGATGTATTCTGGGCCCAATTTATTTCCTTGACCTGAGATAGTAAGTGTCCCTCCTGGAGGGGTGTAGTTGCCGCCGTATGTCGTAGCATTGCCATAGTATGCCGCCGCTGGGTTTGTCGCCGGAGTGATACTAGGTATTATGGGCTGAGGCACCGTCGCCCCCGAGAACTTCGAATAATTCCCCACTGACCCGGCCACAGGGGGGTACGGAATCAAGCTGTTCACATAATAGGCCCAGCCCTCAATCTTTCCGCCCGACAGCACATCGATATTATTATTGGCAAATGCGCTTTGGCCTATTACACCTGAAACATTTACATCATGATTGGCCCAGGCCGAGCCGTTTATGGAGCCGCTATCAACATTGATATTTGTCTGAGCATAAGCACTGCCCCAAATGCCGTTCTTGGTACTAAGCGTGATGGACTGGTTGCCCCAGGCGTTCTGTCCAACATAAGCGCCATCCTGGATACTGATGTCTCCGGTAGCGCTGACGTTGCCCGTACCAACGCTCTGTTCCTCCAACGTCAGGTCTCCCACACAGTAGACATTGCCGTTTACAATGTTCTGGCCTGTCATGAAATTGGTGGGGCCGTTGACGTAGACATCACCTGTTATATTGCCTTGGTACGCCCATAGGGGAGTCCCGCTCTGAAGGCTGCCTATGCCATAGGAGAAAGGATTATTGGAAGGCTCACTCTGATTACCTGGTTTCGGCCCTTGTGGTGTCCACGACGTCTGGTTCCCCTGCGAGGCATGGACTTCCACTTTAGTGTGGGCGCTGTTATCCCGGTTGGTAGCCGTGGCATCAACAAAATAGGTGTAGTTTCCAAACGGGTAATATGTCACATCTCGCCACACCGCGACATCCACCCGGCAGTTATTTATAATCTGGGGAACCCATTCGCCATTAATCCAATCGCTCAATGTATAGGTTACCTTGCCGGGCGTGGAGGAGTTACCGGCGGGGAAAGTTATGTTGCCGGGTTTGGTGATATTGCCCTGGCTTATTATCCACCTCAGGGCGTCCTCAATGCCGGTGTCGGCAGCGTACAGCTCCTGCATCCTCTCCTGCCGCACAGAGCTGGTATGCAGTGCACCGTAGGCGGAAGCCAGAAAAGGAGGGATCACCAGGGCCGCCAGCATCATTAACGCGACGACCCAGATGAGTATCTGTCCCTGCTCGCCTGTCATTAAGCCTGTTTTCTTTCTCATCTCCCGCCCCCTACGATAGCCAGCCGGGCTATCCGCCACTTACCCAGGTAACGTTACCCGCCCTGGGGCTTATCTCGTACCTGCCGCTGGTCTGTTTCTGGTCGACTACAGCGGTCACATTCAGTACCAGCATATACGTGCCATTGCCCGACTGCTTCTGAAAGCATTGGGTCGACGCAGGGTCAAGGTATTGTGCAACCGTTATGTTACCAGCGCCGGCCCTGGCCCGACTGAGCGTCAGAAGGTCTCGTCCCAGTTTGTCCTTCATACCTTCAACACTATAAGTAACCGTGTAGTTGCCACCGTCCTGGGCCGCCTCTGTCAGGACAAGCGGAAACCCACTAACCGTAGAATTGCCCAGGGATATAGTTTGGGCCTGGACAACGTCCCCTCCAATCCAGAAGCTCACGTACTGCACCTGGAGGTTAGCCGTCGTCTGGTCCGATTGATTGCTGGTAGCGACCACCATGTAGTGCATCAGCGCTGCGCTGCCCACCAGGATGAGTGCCGCTACAGCGAGAGCCACCACCATCTCAATCAGTGTGAAACCGGGCTGGCCCCTCTTTTGCTTCCGATATGCAAAGCGACTCATTAGCTCCCTCACTGAGGCACATTCCCTCCCCGGGCCACTTTATAGTTCGTGCTTACCAGCAAAGGTTTTTGCCCTGATTCTCCCGACCGGTATCCGAAACCATAGACCGTGACCGTTATCAATTGTATGCCGTCGTCCTGAACCAGTGTTACATTTCCATCCTGATAAGTGGGATTCGGCTGGCCCGTTTCCGGGTCTATCGGTTGAGCTTTCACGTTGAATCCAAAGTTGGTGCTAGCAGGAACCAGGTCATACTGGACGGGATATGTCATGTTACCCCAGATGTAGTCCTGGCCCTTGACGTACTCAAACTCGTTGCGGGTCAGCAACTCTGCCATCCTCATTTCGTTCGCTCTGAATTGAGCATTCGTGATTGCCAGCAGAGCGGCAGGTATAGACAGAACCAAAAATCCAAGGATCACCAGAGTTATCATTACTTCAACCAGGGTAAAGCCCCTGGAAGAGCCCTGGAAAACCCTGCGGGGAATTTGCTTACAACGCACCAACATGCACTGCCCCATCTCCCGCCCCTTATGATTGGGGTAAAGCCCCCACCAGCGAGTAGATAGAAGTGAACAGGGTTACAGCAATAAGGCCAACAATCGCTCCTACGCCGATGGTCAACGCCGGCGTCAGCATCCCGGTAACCTGAGCTATCGCTCTCTCCGCCTCCTCCTCGTAGAATGCAGAGACTTTCAGCAGATGGGTCTCCAGGCTGCCCGATTCCTCGCCCACGCCTATCATCTCCGACATTAGAGAGGGGAATATGGGGTCGGCAGCTACCGCCTGGGAGAGCAGCTTGCCGTCGCCCACGCCGGAGCGTACGTTAGCTACCGACTCAGACAGAATAAGATTGTCGGTTGTCTCTGAAGCAAGCTTCAGGGCATCAAACATAGATACGCCAGCCCCCACCAGCATGCCCATATTTCTGGTGAATCTGGCCAGCCCCCCCTTGAGGATGGCGCCTCCTATAACCGGTATTTTCAATATGTAGCGGTCCCTGTTCTTTTTGCCTGAGAGCGTCCTGGTATATAACATATATAGAACAACTATGAGCACCACTGCCAGAATCATGTACCAGAAGTAACTGCTGAAGAAATTGCCCACGGCAATAAGCCCTCTGGTCAGAGCGGGCAATTGCGACCCGAACGACTTAAACATGGAGGTTATCGCGGGAATTACGAAGGTCAGCATGATAAATATAGCGCCTATTGCCAGAAGTATTACGAACGCGGGGTAGGCCAGGCTGCCTTTGATTTTCTTGGCCGTCGCCTCGTCTTTCTCCATATGAGCGGCTATGTCCTTCAGCACCTGGGACAGGTTGCCCACTTCCTCGCCTGTTCTGAGTAGAAAGACGTAAAAGTTGGGGAAGACCTTAGGATATCTGGCGCATGCCTCGGAGAAGCGCATCCCCCTCTCCAGGTCCCTTATCACCTCGCGCAACACGGCTTTGAAAGCTGACTTGCCGAAGCGGCTCTGTATGCTGAGGGCGCGCAAAATAGGAATACCAGCCTCAAGAAGACTGGCCATGTTACGGCTGAACACAATCACGTCATGCCGCTTAACTCCGAAGAGCGAGGGCAGCATCTCTTGTGCAGTGGGCAATTTCAGGCTCTTTTTCAAATCGACAATGGTAAGCCCCGACTTCCACAGTATCTCTTCAGCAACCCCCTCAGAATCAGCTTCAACGACGCCTTTAATCAGCCCGCCGTCGGTTGTGCTGGCGACATATCTATACTCCATAAAATCACCTCCGACACAGCACTATGTTATGCACTGCTGCATAAACTGTCCATAGTACTTTAGTGAAAATGGCATGGTAGTTTAGTTATTTGGCTAAATCTACCATCTGCCGCTAAGAAAAGTAACAACACAGGACTATTAGAGGATGGTGAACACGTTGCGCATGACTTCCCCGGGAGCTGTGATTCCGTCCTTCACCTTCTGCATCCCATCACGCCCCATAGGGATCATGCCTTCCTTGATCGCCTGCTCTTTTAGCTCGCTTGCAGATTCCCCCTTCATCAACGCCTTTCTCATAGAATCGGTGAGCGTAAGCAGCTCATATACACCTACCCTGCCCAGGAACCCGCTGCGGGAGCAGAAGTTACACCCACGGCCCACCGAGAATTTGTCCTTGGTCTCGCTCATCGCTGTGGCATAAGCCATAGCCTCAGCCGGAGGAACCTCCACCATCTGGCGGCAGTAGGGGCAGACCTTTCTCACCAGCCTCTGAGAGAGGCTCCCTATCACTGCGGAGGTAACCAGAAATGGCTCTACGCCCATGTCTATCAAGCGAATCAAGGCGCTTACCGCGTCGTTAGCATGTATAGAACTCAGTACGAGGTGGCCGGTGATGGCTGCTTGAACGGCAGTGGTGGCAGTCTCGGCGTCTCTGATCTCACCAACCAGGATAACATCCGGGTCGAGCCTCATGATAGCCCGTAATCCGACCGGGAAAGTAATACCCGCCTGACGGTTGACCTGAATCTGGTTGATACCCTTGAAGCCGTACTCGATGGGGTCTTCAATGGTCATTATGTTACGCTCTTTGGCGTCCAGCTTCTGCAGTGCAGAATATAGGGTAGTGGTTTTTCCTGAGCCGGTAGGCCCGTTGACCAGAATCATGCCGAAAGGAGATGCCAGAAGTTTCTCGAATGGCTGCAAAACCGCGGGGGCCATTCCCAGCTCAGGGAGTTTTATCAGAAGCATCGATTTGTCCAATACCCTCAACACCGCCATTTCACCATGAGCGCTTTCTACAGTGGCCACACGGAAATCCACCCTCCTATCACCCACGGTAGCACTGAACTGTCCGTCTTGAGGTCGGCGCCGTTCCGCAATGTTCAGGTTAGACAGGACTTTAATCCTGGTGAGAATAGCGCTGTGTACCCCCAAGGGAAGACGGACCGCATCATGCAGCACTCCGTCTATCCTGTTGCGAATCAGAAGGCTATCTTCCTGAGGCTCTATGTGTATATCTGAGGCTCGATCTCTTACCGCCTGCGTGAGCATCATATCTACCGCTTGCACGACCGGGGCTTGCTTGAGTGCCTCAGCATCAGAAACATCGGGGGCTTCTGTCTCCACCTTCAGATTTACTATCTGGCTTACCTGCTGCTCTATCTGGGAAGTCAATTTGTAGTTGCCATCTATGGCCTTATCCAGCTTCATCCCGACGGGAATAACAGTCACGATACGTTTCCGTGTCATGGAAGCTATTGTATTAACAGCACGAAAGTCATGCGGGTCGTCAGTAGCTATGGTCAGCGTATCACCATCTAATGACACTGGCAGAATGCGGTGCTCCCTGGCCACCTGCTCTGGCACCAAAGCGATAGCTTGAGGCTGGACTTCAAAGCGAGCCAGGTTGACGACAGGAACACCATATTTCAAACTGAGAACAGAGGCCAATACTTCAGTATCTATCAGGCCTTCCTCTAATAGCACTTCGGTCAATTTCTTGTTTGACTTGGCGGCAATCTCCTGGGCACTCTTTAATTCAGCCTCGCTGATGAAAGCTCCGTTCAGCAGCGTTGCACCCAGGTCCCCGCTATTATCAGTAGAGCTTTTCTCTGCCAATTCCAACTCTCCTGCGAACCGTATCTGACTTAGCCCGCCAGACTATAACATCCGCGATTTTACCTATCTAACAAATTATAACATAACAATGCAAGAAACTTGGGTCATGCATTGAAAAATGTCATAATTTTAATGAATATGTAATATTACTCAAATTCTATAACTCTATTCTCCACCTCTACTTCTCGAGTGAGGGAGCTGGCACGACTTCAATTTACATCGTTGGCTTCCCCACTGCATATGTGGGCAAAATTTTATTTATGTCAATTTCATGCCTCTTGGGGATTAGTTGACAGGCTTGGCTTAGTTTTAGTCTCTTTTAGATTAGCTTTCTTGGCTAATTGCCGTTCGCTGAGAGAAACGAAAACATCGATAATTTTCGGGTCGAACTGTGCTCCAGCGCATCGCTTCAATTCTGCCAGTGCCTGCTCAACCGTGAATTTCCCCTGCCTGTAAGGACGCAACGACGTCATAGCATCATAAGAGTCGGCTACAGCCATAATTCGAGCATCAAGAGGGATATTCTCCCCCTTTAGACCAGAAGGGTAGCCAGTGCCATCGTAGCGTTCATGATGATATTGAATTGCCGCCAGACAACCACTCAAACTCTCAACGTGTTTAAGTATAGCTACACCCAGCTTAGGGTGAGCCCGTATTGGCTCCCAGTCCTCATCATTTAGTGGCCCGGCCTTCATAAGCACTCTATCAGATACACCGATCTTCCCTATGTCGTGCAACAGCGCTGCAGCACGCAGGGTCGCTATCCTCTCTTGTGAGTAGCCAAGAGCCTCAGCTATGTCAGTAGCATACTTGCTCACCTTCTTCGAATGGCCATAGGTGTAATGGTCCTTAGCATCAACTGTAGCAGCCAGCGCATAGATTGTGCTCAGGATCCCGGGTTCCCTTTCTGGCTTCGCGCCCATCGATAATACCTCGGAAGTCATTATCTCCGAAGCCAGGCATATTCGATTTCTTCCCATCTGCTTGGCATAGTACAGAGAGGCATCTGCTGCCTGGATTATCTCTTCTCTCATAACCCCGTCGGTGGGCCAGGAGGCTATGCCAAGGCTGCAAGTCAACGGAGCGCCTTTCGAGTCCATCTCAACTTCTATTCTCTTTCGTATCCTCTCAGCAACCTTGTTGGCATCATCGAGAGAGGCTTGAGGTAAAATAACAGTAAATTCGTCGCCGCCGTAGCGGAAAGCCATGTCTATGCTTCTTATCGAGTTCCTGATATATTGCCCTATTTGCTTGAGCATATCATCGCCTGCTAAATGACCGTATATGTCGTTATACGCTTTGAAGAGGTCCATATCCATAAAGAGCAAAGAGAATATATCACCAAAGCGAGAGCATCTGGAGATCTCCTCATCAAGGCGCTCATGGAAATAACGATGGTTAAATAAGCCGGTCAACTCATCAGTGTGAGCCCTCTCCTTAGCTTTAGCATAAAGCTGGGCGTTTTCCATCACTACTCCTGCCTCACTAGCTACAGTCACAAGCAGGTCAATATCGTCAGTAGAATATGATCCTCCCGATTGCTTTTTGCTAACTGCCAGAATACCGATCAGGTTGCCTTTGCTTTTTACCGGGCAGAGCAGCTCTATTTCTAAGGCATCAAGGCTCTTCCTTTCTACTTCCGGTGTTTCCTTGAATTCCGGAGACAAATCTATAATCTCCCGGGGAAGAGGTTTATCTTCTTTAGTGAGCCAATTTGTTATCGGGCTATCCTTATTTAACTTAATCGAAGTGATCGGCTCTCCTTCAACCAGCCTCTCTGCGAACCGGGAAATAAAATCGCCATCTCCGGAGAGCAAGAGGCTCGCTTGACTGGCTCCAACAGCTTTCGTTAGCGGTCGCAACATTGCCTCAGCCAGCTCACCAAGGTCGAGAACGCTGCCCATTCTCTGAGCAAAATGAAGCACCATTTGCCTGTAGTCGTAGCTCTCACCATAGAACATCCTGTCCACAATCCTCTGGAGAGCCATTCTCAGTGGATTGAACAGCCAGGCCATGAAAAGCGCCATAGCGAAGATAGCCGCCATGTTGGCCGAGGTATTCCATCCCTGCAGAAAGTAATGTATGCCATAGAGCATAAGCAGGAACGCAGCCGTGATAAAAATACTTATCAGTGAATATACAATGCCTTTTCTTATAAGAAATCTGATATCGAGTAGCTTATATCTCATGATGGTATAGCTAATCACCAGCGCATTTGCTAGATGACCAATGGGCTCCAAGGGATATTTGGGCAGTGGGGGGATTCCAGATCTGATACTAAATGCAAACAAAAGAGCAAGTCCGACCAGCAAATAAGCAATTCTGTTTCGACTTAGTGGATCAGCCAAGGCTTTATACCTACGCACCAGGGTGACCACCGATAAGATGAAAAAGATGCCGCCTATAGCGGTCATTAGTAACAAGAAGTAGCCATATCGGATATCAATAGCTCCGTTAGTTATAGAAGCGCTCTCGGGAAGATAGCCCAATGCGGCCAGCGGAACCAAGATAAACGCCACGGCTGCATATCCAAGCTTTACCGCTAAATTTGTCGTTTTGTGAGCAAAATGACGGACAAAGTCATAATAAGCTATTACTGTGCATACGCCACTCACAGCCGCCACACCAGCTAGGGAGCGACTAAAGGGAAATATGTTAAGACAGAATACAAGTGTGCTCAGACTCCACAGCATAGCGATAATCACGTACACAGCAAAGCGCTGGCGTATCTTCGTCCGCTTATCGCGCAACACGGCTATCAAAAGTGTGGAGAACACAATGAGGCTGAGCAATAGCAGTACAGCATAAATATTCATGTTACATTAAGCTCCCAAAGTGGCATAAGTGAGAC
>DAOUMT010000275.1:0-14701 GCA_034409195.1 Dehalococcoidia bacterium | reverse complement strand
CATGAGGGTTTAGCCAGGAGGCAAGAGCACCATGTTGTGTCCACGGGTTTGCTATAGATTAGGTACCAAAATACCGTTTTACCTGCCTAGCGTTGCAGTTCTAACGGGCAAAGGCCTACGCGTTCCCCCTTTTGCCGATTACATGCGCTTCTGGTTAGGCTACCCATTGATGGCAAGACGGGTTGCTAAATGGCGTGGGCTGATGAGTAACAGGGTCAAACGTAAGACAAAAGCCGGGATTTGTCATACAGTGTGCAGGAATGAAGCAGCCGCCGACCAACTCAGAGCGAAGCTCACTGAGTCCACAATTAACGGCGTGAAATGTAAGACAAAATCTGCCATTTGTCATACAAAAGACAGCCATGGTGAACGCGCTTACTCTGGTGGCAGATGAAATTGTATTACAAATCGGGCAATTTGTCATACAAACGAAGCATTTTATGGGCGATAAGCCCAGTTTGGTTTACAAAATTGATATCAATATGAAGAGTGTCCGCTGAGCGTGCCCGCTCACTAATGCGGCGGCTGCCCGTTTTCATCAAAGACCCCGAAGCTAGTTGCACATTTCGGTATGTTGTTGTTTCCTGACAGCCATCTTCATTCGTCATGCCTGGCACGGGAACTGCTGTATCCCTTCTGTGCCGGGTACTGGATAGGCTATTTCAATGGCATTTGGCAGAACATCTTGCAGTATGTTCTCAGCAGGCCAAGAAGGAGCAATCACCGGAGTTCGGTATTTGCCTGCAAGCAATGGCGGAAATTCATGATTACCCCCGTCTCGGCGGATAGCGGGTCGCCTTACTGATGCGCTGGTCAGTTCATCTCTGCAGGACCACCTAGTCACTGTCGCGGCAGCCTACGCAGCAGCGCCGATCCAGAAGTGATGTATGAAGACCAGGGCAAAGGAAGACAGGTGGTGAGCATCCTCGCACTTCCAGGGCAGTTTTTGTGCCTTAGTCACTATCTTAGGTCGGATGATGCCTGTCACAGCGTCGCGCTGGTGCCCATCATGGCCGATACAAGGTACGGTGGGCAGCCACGGGGGCTTATCCAAGACGCCCCAGCCCACAGCGGGGGCTATGGTTCCTCATAGAGGATGCCAGATCCCCCCGACCAATGTTGCCTGGCCTCCCCAGTACACGCCGCCCCTGGAGGGCCTTGGGCCATGACCCTGGCATGAACGTCAGCGTTGTCAGCATTCCATAAACCAGGCCGAGGATAAACCACATATTACCCCGTCGCTCGGTCTTTTGCTTGATTTTTCCTTACAGGCGTGGAAGAACGCGCGCGTGAAGAACGTTACGCTGAAGTCGAGCTGGGAAGGATGTGGGGTACCCCCTCCCCCTCCTGAGGCTGCGATATATTCTTTTCTCACAGGTACTGAGATGTTCACATGCCAGGTCAAATGCTATTTGTCAATTATTTTAGACCAGGTGCAAGATATCTTTATTGCCTAAAGTCACTCCCGATAATATAATCGGAATCGTCTTCAAAAAACCGTGGAAAAGATTCCCGGTTGACCGCGGGATAGATACCCTAAATCCATCTCATCCTGGGCTAACTGGGGACGCGCATAAAGGTAGGGTAATCATGGATGGTATGCGATAGGGTGTTCCATGAGGTATTCCCTATGGTATACTAAATGGTAAACTAACACCTGAACATCAGGAGGAGCAGTATGCCGAAAAAGACTAAAAGACAACCACCTTCCCGAATCAGATATGAACAGAGCCATCCCACGGTGAGCTGCCGGCTCCCCCGAGCAATCTATGATAGGCTAATGCAGGCCAAGGAAGTAGAAAGTAAAAGTTTTGCCGATATCTTGAAGATTGGGCTTGGAGTTCAAGAAGTTCAAGCCAGGAAGGTCAGAGAAGCAAAAAAGAGGGGTTACAATGAAGGATATCAGAAAGGTTATGCCGAGGCTACGGTTCGGTTTAAAGTCACTTATCGCTGCAGCAAATGCGGGGGTGAGTTAGTAGTAAGCACTGATGATGAGAAAAAAGCTATTGCCAAATACATGCAGGAACATGATTGGAGACATGGGGAATGCCTTCAACCCAGGCGATGATTCTGATTGGGAAGTTTCGTTGCACTTTTCGTTCTATTGTCCAGCCAGGCCGCAATCAGCCAGAGTACGACCCAACAAGACGATGACTTGTGACCTGGGGGTAACATCCAGACGATATACTGCCCACTCAGTTTCGACTCTTAATGACCAAGACAAGGCACGCCTTTCACCGGCAAGCGCTCTATCTATCGCTTCCACCTTGTCCGGGTCTGCCCCGGCCATCCTTTTGAATCTGGATTTTATCTCTGTCTGGCAGCATACTCTTCCCTGTACTATTTCAGACCGCGCCTATGTGGTTTCAATGTCGGCGAGAATGGAGAAAACACCAGCCAGCCTGCTTTCGATAACTGTCGCTCGAAATTACATTTCGAAGTTAATCAACTTCCCTCTGCAGAAGCCCATGGATGTCAAAAATCGTTTCAGCTGTTCGTCATCTTCCCTAACGATGACATTTGCTCTTATGTATTTTCGCTGGCACTCTGCCCAGAATCCCAACACTAACCTATGGCCTATCCCCTTACGCTGATATTCAGGGGCAACGCCGAACATATCCATCCATCCAGCCATGCCTATTCCGTATCTTGCTCTCCTGATGTCGCCTAGCAGAAAGCCGACTATTTTACCTCCCACCTCAGCTACAAAACCCAGTGCTGGACGATAGAGCTCCAATTCGGCTTCAACGCTTGATGGCCACGAAAGAGCACGCTCCTCGCCAACTAGCAGCCGATCTATTTCTTTCACTGCCTCCAGGTCTGCTTCGACCATCCTTCGAATCTGGACTTCAACCCCTGACTGTGCCATAGTGCCCCCAGATATCTCCTTCGCATCTCATTATGTGACTATTGAATATATGAAACTGGACTACAACTCACTCTATCCTACATTAACGGCTGAGGTGCTGCAAGGCTCTGCTAGAAAACAGACGTGGTTAAAGAAAGACGTTTATTGGCTAGCCTAGCGAATCTTAACGAGAGACAACGCTTCAAGATCATCCCGATTGAACAAGTTGGACCTTTGTGTGGTCGCCACCCTGCGATGAATTCGGATACGTTGGTCCGCGGCATAATACATTGGGTGCGCTACCTGTAAGGCTAGTTGTGCCTGAGGCTTTTAGTGGGGCTTACCAAGCAACCTTCCTCGGCCTAACCAGGGACAATGCAACCTATCGTATGGCTGCAGTAGCCGTTCAATGGCAGCGAAAAGGAAATCCGTTGGGTTCAACAGCATGAAGAAAGATATCAACTCATGGGGATTCTTACGCCGCGTCTCCATAGGAGTATTGTGTACTTGCTTCATCAATCTTCTATCTGTGCTCCATCGCCATTCTGCCACAAAGTAAGTGAGAATTCCACCCCCACTGCTGTTGCAGTCCCGATGCAGTTGTTGAGGAAGTCAGGCACTGTTTGTGGCCTTCGGGACACGCAACGTCGAACTCGAACAACCACTTCGTGCGGGTCTCTTGCCGTAACGCGGCACGCCATCCTCCGAATGAGCTCTCCTGGTAACTGCCCCCAGTGACCTGCCACCATGGATGATACCACTTGTTAAGTTAGTCCCGGCACTGGGGTAGCCTGAGGCGCGGGTGGCCGATTTGCTCCGCTAAGCTGGCCTACTTTGCCCCGAAACATGCAGATAAGTGGAGCAACAGCTGGATCTCCATAGTACCTAGTTGCTCCACTGGTACCATTTGCCCACCGAAAATAGCTCTTCTGGTTGATTAACAGCCTAACCTGGGGCTTGTACACTTGAGTATACCTGCACGTAACTGATATGCCCAAATAGGCCAGATGGGAAGGAGAGCAAAACGAACATGCCAGTTGAATTGAGTAATTTGACTTACTACAGGCCTGCTGAAGCTTGCCGGATAGCTGGTATAAGCAAAAACACCTTATTGCGATGGATCAAAGAAGGTTCATTCCCTGATGCCAGATACAGAGATCGGAGAGGCTGGAGATTATTTACCGAGGCTGAGGTATATAGCTTGAAAGCTGAGGCCAATAAAATTCAAAGGGAATATCAAGATGAATAGGGATACTAGCGAGCGAAAGCGGACAGATACGGCTCCTTCCAGGATCGAACTCATTGCAGCAACCATTATCGAAGGAATGCCAGATGGCATTATGTTAGTTTGTATGGATGGCAAAGTCCTCTATGTGAATAAAGCTTTTGAAAAGATGATGGGGTACGAGGCGGAAGAGTTAATTGGAACGTCCGCTGTTGAGCTACCCACATACCGCAACTCAAAAGATAAGGAAAATGCCAGGTGGGTCCTGACGAGGTTTATTAAGAAAGGCAGCGCTGAACCTACTGATATGGTTGCCATCGCCAAAGATGGGAAGGAAATTCCTATCGCTTTCTCAGCCTCAGTGATAAAGGGTGCTCAGGGTAACTCCAAGATCCTGGTGGCTATTATGAGAGACATCAGCGAGCGAAGGCGGGCAGACGAGACAACTAGAGAGGCTGAGAGACGCTACAATGCCATCTTTGATAACCGACTGCAGATGGTCTACATCATTGATGAGCAAGGTCTTTTCCTCGAGGCCAACGATTACGCTTTGCAGCGGCTAGGGTATACTCGCGATGATCTTGGAAAGGTCGGGGTCCAAGACATAGTCCATCCAGAGGATCTTCCCAAGGCATTACAAACCATGGCTGATATCGCGACCCAGGGCTTCATCGAACGTCCTGTTGAGCTTCGCCTCATTACCAAATCTGGAGAAACAATTTGGATTGAGACGTTCGGTATTCCTCTGGAGCGCAGCGTTGACCACTTTGTGGCTGCGGCCATCGCCCAGGATATAACCGAGAAGAAAATCGCTGAGGGGGCACTGCGCCAAAGAGAGCAAGACTATCTAATCTTGTTGGAGAGCACACAAGACAGCATCATCGTTGTCGATGCCGAGACGTTGAAGGTCGTCTTCGGTAACCGGCGTGCTTCGCTAATGTTTGGATTCGATCCTGTACTCCACGATGGAGTAGGGAGGAACCTGCTTGATTTTATCTACCCTGAGGACAGAGAAATAGCTATAAAGGGGTTTGCAGAAGACCTATATCAGCAAGAACGACGTCAGAGATACGATGCTAGAGCGAAGACGAATGATGGCAGAGAAATATGGGTAAGCGCCCTTGCCACAAGGATCGAATTTCAGGGACGAGTTGCGGTTTTGCTTTCATTGAGAGACATCACCGAGCGAAAGAGGGCGGAAGAGCTACTGAGCGAAACAGAGCAGAAGTTTAAGGCTATTTTTGATAACGCAGTAGACGGGATAGTTCTGGCTGATCCAGAGGATAAGAAGTTCTATACCTGCAATAAAATGTTCTCCCAGATGCTGGGCTACAGCCAAGAGGAAATTAAGAATCTGGGGGTTGCGGATATCCATCCGGATGCAGACCTGCCCTATGCTATACAGCAATTTGAGAAGCAATTAGCGGGAGAGATCACAGTAGCGGAGGGTATCCAAGTTAAGAGAAAAGATGGGAGCATTTTCTATGCTGATATTAATTCGTCGTTGATAGCTGTGGCGGGTAAATCTTATATGATGGGCACCTTCAGAGACATCACAGAACGTAGGCAGATGGAGAAAGCGCTGCGGCACAGCGAGAAGTATTTCCGTGCGCTCGCGGAGAACTCTTCTGATGCTGTTACAGTTCTAGACGGTGACGGAACCGTGCGCTATGAAGGACCAACGACGGGACGTATTTTGGGACATATACCCGGAGAACAAATTGGTAGCAACGCATTTCAGTTTGTTCACCCGGACGATATGCCAGTTGTAGCTGAAGTGTTCGCCGAATTACTTCGGAATCCGGGCACTTCTCGACAGATGGAGGTACGCAACAGGTATAAAGATGGCTCATGGCATGTTATTGAAGCTGTGGGTACCAATTTGCTGGATGACCCTACTGTAAGGGGCATTATAATACATTACCGCGATATTACCGAGCGCAAGAAAGCGGAGGAGTCTTTGCGAGAGAGCGAGGCCCGTTATCGTCTGCTCGCTGAGAATGTGAAGGATGTCATTACCGTTGTTGATATGAATCTGCGTCCAACCTATATCAGCCCCTCTGTTACACAACTGCTGGGTTATACTGTCGAGGAAGCGCTGGCGATGAGTTTTGAACAAGGTTTAACTCCCGCTTCCTTCGATGCGATCATAAAGGCTTTTAGCGAAAAATTGGCTGCCGAAGCATCAGGGCAGAAGGACTTGCCAGACTCGATTGTGCTGGAAGGTGAGGCAAAACATAAGAATGGCCATCTGGTTCCTATCGAGATTGGGGTGAATCTGATGCGAGACGCAGAGGGAAAACCTGCGGGGATCCTGGGAGTCACTCGCGACATTACAGAACGCAAGAAGGTTGAGGAGGAGCTTAGAGTTTCCGAAGAGCGGTATCGCCTGGTCGTGGAGAACGCCAATGAGGTTATCGTGGTGGCTCAGGATGGTATGCTCAAGTTCTGCAATTCCAGGGCGATAGGTATTTTGGGTTATTCCTCAGAGGAGCTAGCCACCAAGCCATTTCTCGAATTTATACACCCTGACGACCAGCAGATTGTGGCGGAGCGCTATATAGCGAGGCTCAGGGGTGAGGAAGTGCCCTCTACTTACTCTTTCAGGGCTGTTGACAGGACCGGGAACACCAGGTGGGTGGAGATTAACGCGGTTGTGATCAACTGGGAGGACAGGCCTGCTACCTTGACTTTCTTAACTGACATCACCGAGCGCAAAAAGGTGGAAGAGTTAAAGAAGGAGATGGAAGAGCAGCTTCACCTTGCCGGTCGACTAGCCGCAGTTGGCGAGCTGGCGGCAGGTGTCGCACATGAGCTGAACAACCCTATCGCAGCAATTCAAATGTATGCAGAGTTTCTGAGCCAGAGCAATGATCTGGACGAGGCCACAAAAAAAGACCTTAAAACCATCTATGGGGAAGCAATACGCGCCTCCAAAATCACCGGTAACCTGCTTTCCTTTGCACGCAAGCATGAACCCAAGAAACGCCTTATCTCTATCAATGAAGCTATCGAAAAAACACTGGAACTTCGAGGTCACCAGATGAAGGTAAATAACATAGACCTCTTGATGGAGTTGCAGCCAGACCTTCCCGTGACTGTGGCTGATCCCAATGAGATGCAGCAGGTGTTTATGAACATAATCATCAATGCAGAGCAAGCTATGTTAGAAGCTCATGGGCGGGGCAAACTTCATATACAAACAAAAAGTGCGAATGGTAGGATCAAAGTAGCTTTAACTGACGATGGGCCAGGCATCTCAGAGGAGAACCTCAAGAGGATATTTGACCCATTCTTCACCACCAAACCGGTAGGAAAAGGAACAGGGCTGGGTCTGAGCATATGCTTCGGTATTGTCCAACGCCACGGCGGTCATATATATGCCAGGAGCAAGTTAGGCCAAGGTGCTACTTTCGTGGTTGAGTTACCCATTGTTTCTAGCGATCAGGACGTTGCCGAGGTGGCGCACCCAGTTCAAGAGGGGGCAGGCCAAGATGGACGGAACTAAGGGAACCATACTGATAGTTGATGACGAGGAACCAATCAGGAACATCATTTGCCGAAGATTGCAGGAAGAAGGATACAATTGCGTGACAGCAGTCAATGGCAAAGATGCCCTTCAACAAGCGTTCATGCACGATCTAGACCTGGTGCTTCTGGACATCAAGATGCCTGTAATGACTGGCATGGAAGCTTTGCCCAGGATAATCACAGATCATCCCGATACGAGTGTGGTGATGGTTACCGCTGTGGGTGATACAACTACAGCTGTTGAAGCTATGAAGATTGGAGCCTATGATTACTTGATCAAACCTTTCCATATGGACGATCTCCTGACGAGAGTTAGAAGGGCCCTGGAAAGAAGAAAGCTGATACTCCAGAACGAGGAATATCGGCGCCGCCTGGAGCAACGTGTACAGCAGCAGGCAGTAGCAATAGACGAGTACTACCAACAGGCAATTGGCGCACTAGCCCAAGACCAAATAACTCTTGATGCCACGTTGGAGAACACTTTTTTGCAGATATTAGCAACTCTGTCGCTTATGGCTGAGATGCACGAGCCCTACATTCGTGGTCATTCCCAGAGGGTCAGCATGCTGGCCAAAGAGACGGCTCTGAAGCTCGCTTGCTCCAAGGAGCTTGTAAGGGAAATAAGGCTTGCTGCCAAAGTCCATGACATAGGGAAAATCGTAATACCGGACCATATCCTCTTTAAGCCTGAGCCTTTGACACCGGCAGAATATAGCGAGGTGAAGAGACACCCCACAGCGGCTGCGGACATAATACGTCATGTGAGCCATTTTAAGGGCCTCTTACCCTTGATAGAGAGCCATCATGAATCATACGATGGCAAGGGCTATCCCCAAGGACTCAAAGGAGAGGGTATACCTCTAGGAGCGCGCATACTGGCTGTAGCCGATGCCTACGATGCCATGACTTGCCCCCGCCCTTACCGACCTCGCCTCAGCAGCGAAGAGGCGCTTCAAGTTCTGAAAAGGGGAGCTGGCAAGCAATGGGATCCGCGGGTTGTGAATGCCCTGATTCAAATACTGAAACAAGAATACAAAGCGCTTCAGGCCTCTTTAACAGAAGGATAGGATTTAAGAGACCTTCTATGGAAATGAAAATGGCGGGGGACTATTCAGACGAGTCCTATTGATACCTTAAGACCTGAGGTCATTGCTGAGAGAACCGAATCTACGCGAAGCAGAGGGCATTAAGTGGACAAAGACAAAGGAGCCATACTGGTAGTCGATGACGAGGCACCGGTCAGGGATATTGTCTCCCGCATGTTGCGGTCCAAAGGCTACGAATGCGCCATTGCATCCGATGGGAAAGAGGCCTTGGACGTTATGGCGAAGCGAGACTTTGACGTCCTGCTGCTGGATATCAAGATGCCGGGACTATCAGGGATTGAGGTACTGCCTCAAATAATTGCCGGTCATCCTGATTCGTGCGTGATTATGGCTACCGCCGTGGTTGACCTTCAGGCCGCTGTAGAAGCCATGAAGTTGGGGGCATATGACTACTTAACCAAACCCTTTAGCCTGGATACCTTGACAATGAGGGTAGAGAAGGCCCTCGAAAGAAAAAGACTGGTCAAGGAAAACAGGGATTACAGGATCCGCTTGGCTGAGCAGGCGCTGCGTGAGAGTGAGGAGCAGTACTCTGCTTTAGTTGAAAATATTGCTGATGCGGTTTTTAGGTTGGCAGATAAGACCATAAGTTGGTGCAACGATAGGGTTGAAGAAATATACGGCTACACGAAGAATGAACTAATTGGCAAGGATTCGAGTTTCCTGTTGTCGAGTGACATTGGGACTCCTGAGTTCGCTAAGTTAGTCTATAACGCGACCGAGGGAGGGCATTGTTTCCGCGGCACAACCAAGACGAAGAGGAAAGACGAAACACTCATAGATGTTGAGTTTTCCGTCTCCAGATTTCCAGGGAAAGACCCACCTGAATTCATCGCAGTCGTTCGGGATATCACTGACCGCAGGGTAGCAGAGGATGAACTTAAGAAAGCCCGCGACGGGTTAGAAATACGAGTCAAGCAACGAACAGCAGAGCTAGCACAGGCCAATGAAGAATTGCGGCTTGAGATAGAGGAGCGCAGACGGGCGGAGGAAGCGCTGAGGAGGAACGCAGAACAGCTTGAGATGAAGAACAACGAACTAACCGAGACACGTAGAGAGCTCAGTGCGCTTAACGAGGGCCTTGAGAGAAAAGTCAGAGAAAGAACTGCCGAAGTGGAGAGATTACTTGTACAGAAAGATGCATTCATAAGCCAATTGGGGCATGATCTGAAGACCCCATTAACTCCGCTCATGGCCTTGCTTCCTGTTCTGATGAAACGAGAGCAAGACCCCAAATCCAGGGAATTATTAAGTGTGATTAGCCAAAATGTCAATTATATGAAGGAACTGGTAATCAAGACTCTGGAGCTGGCAAGACTCAGTAGGTCTGATGCTGCCATGACATTTGATGACATAGAGCTTTCGCGTCAGGTTCAAAATGTACTCGAGGAAAGCAAGACTATCCTCGAGGAAAAGAGGATTCAGGTTGAAAATAGGATTGATGAGGAAATCATTGTTAAGGCGGACAGCCTCAGACTTAGGGAGGTGCTCAATAATATTATCAGCAACGCTGTCAAATTTACCCCCCAGAACGGCACCTTGACCATTGATGCTAAGCATGAAACTGACTTTGTCACTGTGTCAGTTAGGGATACTGGCATTGGTATGACCGCGGAACAGATAAGTCACATCTTTGACGAGTTCTACAAGGCTGACCCGTCCAGACATGAATTGGCTTCCACCGGGCTTGGTCTCTCTATATGTAAACGCATAGTTGAAAAGCATGGGGGGAAAATATGGGCCAGCAGCCAGGGATTGGGAAAAGGTTCGACATTGTTCTTTATTCTTAGGTCAGGTAATGGAAGAACCGAAAGGGATTACGGAGGAAAAGGCAGATGAGAAAAGAAATAATGGTAGTAGATGACGACCCTTCGATCCTGTTTACTGTAAAAGAACTCCTTGAACCCGCAGGCTACAAAGTGGTTGCCGTCTCCAGTGGTAAGGAGTGCCTCACGGAAATGGGAAAGGGGTTCAAAGGCGTGATATTGATGGATATCATGATGCCTGGGATGGACGGATGGGAAACTGTGCAGGAGATAGTTGATGGAGGATACCTGGGAGGAAACATAATCGCAATGTTTACCGCAAGAGATATAGACGACCATAAGATGGAAAGCCTGGGAAGATACGTAACAGACTATATAACGAAACCGTTCGATCCTGAAGAGCTTATTGTTACTATTAGAGAATATTCCAGACATCTTGCCTGATTTGGTAAGGTAGGAGTGCCGGCAGTGCTACAAGCTGATACTTTTCACGATTTGCTAATATTTGGCGCTGAGATCGAGGATATTTCCAAGCCGTTTCTTGTCGGCGACCTGGCAATGTATCCAGACTATGATGTTCGTAAGGCTCTTGGTGACTTTGACCAGAATACCGTCCTTCTTGCTATTAAGAGCGGGGCCATATATTCAAAGTACAGGCAGAGCATAACTTCGCCCATTGTGTCTTCCGCCCTGCGCATCGAGGATGTGGGCCTTTTGCCATTCCGATTGTTCAAGGAGGGCTGGATATTATCTGTACCGATAGGGCCAAAGCTCGAAGACGAAGTCGAAAAAATATACAGAGGATTCTATGTCCCAGCGATGCAAAGGGCTTATCCTCCTAAGAAGTACCTGATTAAACAAGAGGAGCTACCCAAAATCAGGGAAATCTATCAGAAACTGACATGTGTACCGGATGGTTATATAGAATCCGCGCTGGAACGATTCAGTCGTTCCTACGACCACTTAATCTATAGGAATCTGGGTAATTGTTTGGAAGGCTTGGTACTTGCCTTTGAAAGTGTGGTTTCTAGAGTGGGTGATGGGAACCAACATACAGCTTCTCTACGGACGGCTCTTCTCCTCGGGAACAGTCTTTACGACCGGATGGAAATACAGAAGCAGGTGAAGAAACTCTATGAAATGAAGAATATGATTGGAGACAAACGTTGGATATCCGAGAAAGACTTCTACCAGAGTTCCCTCATTGTAGAAGACTCACAAAACCTGGTTAGAGCAGTGCTTGCTACGTCGGTGAATATCTTGGGCATACCGCCATCAGAGAGGGCATCCTTCTTGCCGGAGACGATGGAGCTAGTGATAGACAGCTATTTGTTTGATACTCTTCGCGGGGACCATGGACGACAATGAAACACGAGTATGCACGTTCCTACTCAATCTAATGATGAATGGTATATGCTATCCATATTGGGCCAACCTCAGATGGCATACTTCGTTGATGTTATAGGCAGTTATTACTGGCCCCTGCACAGGTGGCGGCAGCGCCAAGGGATCAGCTAACTCGGCAACGGAGACGGCGCTGAAGTTCGGAGAAGCTCTACACTTGTAAAAGCGGGTTACAAGCTAGCCGCTCCTTCGAGTGCGCTTTACTCTTAGTGGGCTGGTGTCTAGCACATTGCGGCACGTGTATGACAAATCGCACATTTTGTATAACATTTGACGCTATCGCTGGTCCGCCCGGTGCGCTTCACTCTGAGTTGGCCGGGGTTTGCCTCATTGCGGCACGCTGTATGACAAATCAGGCATTTTGTCTTACCTTTGACGCTGCTATCCGTCAGCCCACGCATTTAGCGGCCCGTTTTCATCCAAGACCCCGAGGCTAATTGCACCTTTCGATGGGTTGTGTAAGGCGGTGGACTCAGCAGCCGCTTCAGCAAGAGCGCTTCAGCAGACATCTCCTATTCTAAGCGATAAACCATTTGACCAAGGTGGTGAACATGTGACCATTGATTTGACCGAAACCGCACGCTCAAACAAAGGGCGGGCTTAGGAACACAAGATGGACTTTCGTTCAACCAAGATTTCCCTGGGCGCCTGTTCGGGATCCGTCCGCTATTATGACGAAATCATAGTCTGCCATTTTGCTTCCCTACGAGTGTTATTCTTCCACCGCCAAGTCATGGCTTTTTTCTCGCCCGACATCAAAGGAGGCGTCCTTCCCAGGGCTTCTTTAGTCCCAGCTTCTGGGCAATCCTCTTGTAGCAGTTGTAGCCTGAACAACCGAGCAGCCCAACATTATGATGACCTGAGGCCAGATAGAAGCTCTCTATCCCAGGTACCTGGTACTGGGCAAGCTCAGGGATCGGCCTGTACTTCCCCCACTGGCTGGGCGTAATGGCCGGTGGTTGCACATCGCCCTCCACAAAGTTAGCGTTTCTCTGTTGATGATCATAAGGGGTGCCAATATTAACAGCTATCACATTGTCCCAGGTCATGTTGGGTGCGTACTCCCTCCATTCTTCTAGTAGGACATCGGAGAACTCTTTCTTGACTTGCATCCACTCTCGCTCGCTTAGCCAGCTAGCAAGAGGACCACATCCTTCTCCCACTTGAGCAAGATGTTTCCCCGCGGGAGAATAACCAGGATCCAGCAGGCTATTCACGGACCCGCTGGGATACAGCTTTGCTGGCCAATGGCCTGGCCTTATGTGTTGCGCCCGGTAGCGGTATTCCTGGAAAAGGTATTCTACATCGGGATCCCCCATACGCAGCCAGAGGGCTTTGCTAACGTCAGGATTCCAACTCGATGCTTTATACTGTGGCAGCTCATGTATGGCCATCTGCCCCCAAAATACCTGGCCTCTATCGTGTCTCAGTTTGTTGACCTTCCTTCGGATATCGCGACTTATCGCTACTTCACGGAGATGCCTGTTGATGACCTGTTCTGCTCCTGCAGAGTCGATCACCAGCCTCTTGGCCTCGATCTCGGTGCCGTTGGCCAGCCTGATTCCTCGAGCACGCCCATGCTCTACAAGCACTTTGTCCACGTCAGCACCCACGAAGAACTCTCCCGCTTGTTCGCTCAAAGCTCTCTGAAGGGCGTGGGCAACATTATGGGTGCCCCCTTTAGCCAAAGACATCCCGGAGACTCCGAAGACGGTGGCTAGCGGGAGCAAAGCCATGGGGACAGGAGCGACGTCATCAGCATACACGAAGTTGTAGTGGTTCCATGTGATACAAAAGGCCCTAAGTTCCGCATTCTCGAAGAAGTTGGATAGTATCTCCATCTCGGTCATGAACTGATAGCTGGGATGAAGCCCTGACTCTGGATCATTCAACAAGTCGTCTATAGGGTCGGACTCGCCAGGAAGAGGAGGAGGGTTATAGAGGTGCTGAAGGATTGCCATGAACCAGTCGAAAAATCTCTTCTCGGCTAGCTTTGCCAGCGTCTCAGCATCCCTCGGCGATATCCTTGCCACTTCCTTGATGTTCTTCTCGATCAACTCAGGCTTTGGGGTGGTCATCCCTGTTTCCTTGTCCCACTCCACCGCTGTATAGGAAACAAGACACTTGCCGTTGGGGTACACCATAGCACCCTGGACTTCTGGGAAGATGAAGTTTAGCCCCTTTTCGTGAAGCCTGAAGTCCTGGTTCACCGGGCTATTCCAGAACCCAAGGTACTCAGCATGAGGGTTGCCAATAAACCCGGGCGCCGGCGACGGATCCGTAGCAGCGCAACCACCCAGTTCCGGCCTCTGCTCAAACAGCCCTACCGTCATGCCATTCCATGCCAGGTAATTGCCAATTACCAGACCTTGCTGACCTCCTCCAATCACTACCGCATCGAAACTCGCGTCAGCCACTGCGCTTCTTTCTATATGTCAACAAACTATCTCAGTTAGAGGCGATGTCTTCTTACCTTGGTTTCCGCGCCGTATACAAATAAAGACTGCCGATTAGAGTCCAGAATCGTTCAGACTCTGCTATCTGATCGAAACCGAGGTTGCGAAACATTCCCGGCTGACGATATACATGCCTGACCTGGAAGGCGCAGTATGCTTTCATGTTACCCTTCTTATTTAATTTCCTTGGAAGACATGACTGGACTAATGATATCGCACTTGTCGCAATCATGATGCTTTGCAAAGCTAAATCCGGTGCGCGACACGGGCTCCGCTATGGATTGCCCCCTTTATCTTGCCCAACTTTGCACAATCCCCTATGGTATACAACTCTGGCACCACGCCCTTCAACTCTTCCGCTAGCC
>DAOUMT010000274.1:0-3739 GCA_034409195.1 Dehalococcoidia bacterium | reverse complement strand
GAGGTGCTGCTTCGTATATCAGGCTGAGTGCCTCGTCCACTTTACCCCGTGACAGCAGGGGGATAAATCCCTGCACCTTGATGCCGAGGGGACACGCTGCCCGGCAGGGAGCAACTCCGTTCTTTTCTATATAATAGGCTGAGGGTATCGCCTTAGCATCCAGAAAGGGTGCATGTATAGCACTATGGACTACCTTTTGCCCTTCTAACGGGGAGCGAATTTTTACCGAGCAGGCTTCACTGCATCGGCCGCAGCTTGTGCACAAGTGCTCGCGCACGTAGCGCGGCTGCTTGACTACTCTTATAGTGAACTTCCCTTGTTTTCCCTTGATTGCTTCTATCTGGGAGCAAGTGTGCAGGCTTACCAGAGGATGGCTCGTTGCGCGCAGCAACAAGGGCCAGATGTGAAGCATATCCTGGGAAGAAACATTTGAGATACTGTTATCTAAACCCAGTGAAGTAGCGGAAGTTATCAAGGCGACTTCCACGCTCATCTCCGCCAAGCTGAGGGCAGCCTGCGCTGCCCCCGCATCACCACCGATTACAGCAACTCTCCTGGCCATCTCTGCCCTAGCTCCGCTTTCTGTGCTTTAGCCCGTAATCATAGCCCGACTCGAATGCCTTCATGTTGAAATCTCCAGTTCCCTCGGGCACAGAGGCCAGGATGGACTTGCGTAGCGCCTCAGTAGAAACCAGATCGCTTACCGCTGCCAGAAACCCCAGCATGATGATATTTGCCACCACCGTACGCCCCATCTCACGCGCCATGCGAGTAGCCGGGATGGAGAGCGGTACAGGGTTGTGAGACGGACTGGGCTTTACCAGGTCCGAGTCTATAACTACCAGGGTACCTTTGGGCAGCCTATTTACGTACTTGGCATACGCCTCCTGAGACAGGATAATGAGCACCTGGGGGTTTTGGACATAGGGGTAGTCAATGGGCTCGTCGGAGATCACTACCTCAGCGGTGCAGGAGCCGCCGCGGGACTCCGGCCCATAGCTCTGCGTGAAGGTAGCGAACCCGCTGTCATATATGGAGGCAGCCTGGCCTACGATATGCCCTGTCAGCACGATCCCCTGTCCGCCAAACCCTGCTATTCTTATTTCAACTCTGCCCAAATCTTTTTCCTCCGCACTATAGACCCTTCGCATCGCGATATTTCTGGCTGGCTAAGCCTTTTTCTTCTGCAGCGTCCTGTCGAGCACTTGCCTGCGGTAGTCCCAGAGAGTGGGTCGCTTTATATCAACGAATTTACCTACCACAATGGGCCCGTCTAACGTTATGTCTGTATCTTTGGGATCCGCTCCGTTCCGGATTACGCTCTTTTCCTGATAATAGTGCATCTCGTCCAGCCCGCGGGCCCGTTTGTTCATGCGCCCGTATACTGTGGGACAGGGGCTCAGCACTTCTATGAAACTGAATCCGGGCTTGGCCAGGGCTTCTGCGATGGATCTCTCCAGTTGACGCAGGTGCAGTACAGTCCAGCGGGCGACATAGGTGGCCCCGCTGGCGGCCACAAGGTAGGGCAGGTTGAATGGTTGTTCAAAGTTGCCGTAGGGAGAGGTACTGCTGCGCGCTTCCAGCGGTGTGGTGGGCCCCATCTGCCCACCGGTCATACCGTAGTTGAAATTGTTTATGCAGATGACTGCGATGTCTATATTGCGGCGTGCGGAGTGGATCAGGTGGTTGCCTCCTATAGCGGCCAAGTCTCCATCGCCCGAAAATACCACCACTTTCAGCTCAGGATTGCCCAGCTTCAGGCCGGTAGCGAAGGGGAGGGCCCGGCCATGCGTGGTATGAAATGAGTCTAACTTGACATACCCGGCAACTCTGCCGGTGCAGCCTATTCCCGAGACCAGGGCTATTTTGTCCAGGTCGAGTCCGGCGCGCTCGATGCCCCTGATGAAGCAAGAGGTCGCCAGCCCGATGCCGCAGCCGGCGCACCAGATGTGGGGCATCCTGTCTGTCCTGAGGTATGAGTCAATGGGCTTATTTGTAACAGTAACCATCTCTGCTACTTCACTGCCTCCCTTATCGCTTCCAGAATGGTCTGGGGATGGTGCACTGCGCCGCCCATATTTGGCAGAAGAACCGTATTGGCTTTGCCGCTAGCACACCGTTCCACCTCCAGCGCTATCTGTCCGTAGTTTATCTCCGGTACTACGAAAGCCTTTACCTGTTTGGCGAGAGCCCTGACGCGCTCCTCCGGGAAGGGCCATACTGTTATCAGCCGCAGCAGCCCTGCACGAATTCCCTCATCCCTCGCCTCCTGCACGGCACGGCGGGCAATGCGGGCTGTGATTCCATAGGCGCAGACTATGACCTGAGCATCCTCCGTGCTGACCTCTTCATACTTTATTATGTCCTTCTTATTGAGCCTGATCTTGTCTGACAGACGGCGCACCAGCCGGTCCTGCGCCTCGGCTGTCATTTCAGGGTAACCTCTCTCGTCGTGAGTAAGTCCGGTAACATGAAAATGATAGCCCTCTCCGGCTATGGCCATGGGAGGGACGAGGTCTTTGTCCGGTTTATAGGGTTGGTATTTCTCCGGAGCTACCCGTGGCCGCTTTCGGACTATAAGGTCATCCGGTGCTACCTGCCGCACGACCACCTTTTCACTCATATGCCCCACAGCTTCGTCGGACATGATGAGCACAGGCACCCGGTATTTCTCCGATAGATTGAATGCTGTAATAGTAAGGTCGAAAATCTCCTGGGGAGAGCTGGGCACAAGCGCAATAATCTCGTAGCTGCCATGAGAGCCCCATCGTGCTTGCATCATGTCCCCCTGCCCCACCAGCGTGGGCAAGCCGGTGGAGGGTCCTGCACGCTGTACGTTGACCAGGACGCATGGTGTCTCCAGCATCACTCCCAGGCCCAGATTTTCCATCATCAGGCTGAATCCGGGGCCCGAGGTCGCTGTCATTGCCTTTACCCCTGCCCAGGAAGCGCCGAGCACAGCATTCATGGAGGCTATTTCATCTTCCATCTGGACGAACACGCCATTTACATGGGGGAGACGCTTGCTCATCCTCTCGGCTATTTCGGTAGCCGGGGTAATGGGATAGCCGGCGAAAAAACGGCACCCTGCGCTGATAGCTCCCTCAGCGCAGGCCTCATCGCCGTTCATGAAAAATGTTCCCGAAAGCACTCCATTATCAGACATATATAACCCCATTGTCATTCTGAGCGGAGCGAAGAATCTCTGTATTTACGCCGAGGAACGACATTATTGAACGACTTCACTCTTCTTATCTTCGCTTTGCTCAAGTATGATAGCGAATTCAGGGCAGATTATCTCACACAGCCCGCAGCCCAGGCACTTGCTCTTGTCTGCCACTTTGGGGAGGGTATAGCCCTTGGGGCCCAGCTCATCGCTCATCTTCAGGGCTTCCTTGGGGCAGAACTCGACACAGTAGCCGCATCCCTTACATCTTTCCCTGTCAATTATTACTATTGAGGGTTTGGTGGCTTTTTCTTCTTGGTCGAAGGGCGTTCTCCATAACTTCATAGCAGAAAGACCTTTTTTGCGCTGATAAATGATTGTTTAAACTTTACGAGGGCTTATCTGTGAAGCCCTCGTCGCACTCATTCATACATAATAAATAAGTATAGCAAATTGGCCTTTCCTTTACAATCGTTTTTAGGGCGGACACTCAGAACCTTCACGAGTCCACCGTCTTTTCCCATGTCATCGCGAGGCCATCCGAAGGAGGCCGCGGCAACCTCACCGTACCCC
>DAOUMT010000273.1:0-7692 GCA_034409195.1 Dehalococcoidia bacterium | reverse complement strand
CCAAGAAGTCAGCAAGATGCTGAAGCTGGCCAACCGCGAGAGAATACCGGTTTTCCCCAGAGGCGGCGGCACAGGCCTGTGCGGCAGCGCTATCCCTACAGAGAACGGCATTATACTGTCGCTGGAGAGGCTGAAAGGTATTGAAATAGACAAGGATAACCTGATGGCAATCGCAGAGGCCGGGGTAACACTTAAGGAGCTGGTGGAGAAGGTAGAGGCGGAGGGTTTGTTCTTCCCGCCGCATCCCGGCGATGAGAGCGCACAGGTGGGCGGATTGGCTGCCTGCAACGCCGGTGGTTCGCGTGCGTTGAAATACGGCGTGATGAGGAGCTATGTAAAAGGAATAGAGGCTGTATTGCCCACGGGCGAGGTGCTTAAGCTCGGCGGCGAGCTGCTCAAAAACAACACCGGTTATGACCTGATGCACCTGATTATAGGCAGCGAGGGCACGCTGGCCGTGATAACCAGGGTAGTTTTGCGATTATTCCCCCCGGTCGCTGCCAGCGCCACCATGATCATACCTTACGATAACCACCACGACGCCATTAACACTGTGCCGCGAATATTGCAGAGCGGGTTCATCCCGCTGACCATAGAGTACATGGACCGCCTCTCGGTCGAGGTCTCGGCTGAAAACCTGGGCCTGGAGTGGCCGTGTAAAGTCGGGGTTGCCTACCTGATGGTTATAGTCGAGGGGCAGAGCGAGGAGGATGTACGCTCGCAATGTGTAAGCATTTCCGAGATATGCAGCAAGTACAACGGGCTGGAGCCCCTGATCGGCATAACCAGAAAAGAGCAGGAGAAGGTCCTCAAGATAAGGAGCAATATTTACTCCGCTTTGAAGCGCGACCTGATAGCAGATGCCCTGGATATCGCAGTGCCCCCGGCGAGCATGGGGAAACTCATGGATGCTATAGACAGGATTGCCAGTAAGTTCAACACAATTATTCCTTTGGTGGGCCACGCCGGAGACGGCAACCTGCATCCGACACTGCTGAAAGACATGTTAGACAAACGGGGGAATCTTAAGAAGGCAAAGAGGGAGATTTACAGAGAAGCTTTAAAGCTGGGCGGAGTAATGACCGGCGAGCACGGACTGGGTAAGATTAGAATCGCCGATGTCGACATCTTTCTCAATAAGAAGACTATGGAGCTGATGAGAGGCATCAAACAGGTTTTCGACCCCAATGGCATATTGAACCCGGGATGCAGCATAAAGAATCTTCCAGTCGCTTTACAGCGGCACCGTAAAGAATGAAAGGATGTTTAGAAACACAATTACCATTCCGTGCTTGGCACGGAATCCAGAAAACCCAGCTTCAAAATTACGGTGAAGGTATCTGGATACCGACTTTCGTCGGTATGGTAGACCCATTGCTAAACGACCTCAATAAAAATAGGAGATGTCCTCATTCGTGGTGAGCCCTTCGGCTTGGCTCAATACAGGCTTGTCGAACCATGAACGGCCCTTCGACATGCTCAGGGCGAACGGGAAACAGCCTATTTTCGTAACAGTGACACCGTACCAAGCTATTTAGAAGGTAATTACAAGAGGGTTAAGCCGAATTGCTGATTATTTCAATCTGCTGCATCAACGCAGAAAATCGTTCGTGTTTCTACTTTCTTCTTTGCCCTGTAAAGGCAGGGTAAAGAAGAAAGTAGACCCTTCACCAAGTTTTGACTCCACCCAGATGTGGCCGCCGTGCGCCTCCACCAGCCTGCGGCATACCAGAAGACCCAGTCCTGTCCCCCTAGTAGTGCTGGACCTTTCCTTATCAAGCCTTTGGAAAGGTTGAAACAGCATCGCCTGATCGATGTCAGAAATCCCTGCGCCGTGGTCCTTAACACAGACCGTGAGAAACTGTTCCCCTTGCACCGCGAAGATTTCTACATTGCTCCCGGCCGGGGAGTACTTAACCGCATTATGCATGAGATTGTACAGGATGCGCTCCACCTTTACCCGGTCGGCTGTCACCGATGAGAGCTTTTTCGGGAAATGCACGCGAATGTAATGCTCCGGCGCTATCACTTTTATCTTTTTGGCAGTGTTGCGCACCAGTTTATTCATATCCAGAGGTTCTGGATAAAGCGATAATTTGCCTGCCTGAGCACGGGACAGGTCGAGGAGGTTGTCCAGTATGCGCGATAGTGAGTCGGCTTCCACTGCAGCGTCTTGCAGAAGCTGGCGTCTATCTCGTTCAGTTAGCCTTTGCCACTCGCTTAGCACTGTATATATCCCACCGGTGATCACTGTTAAGGGACTGCGCAGCTCGTGGGAGACCAGGCCTACGAATTCATCTTTCAACTTCTCCAGGTCTTTGCGCTCGGTGATATCGCGAAATATCTCCAGCTTGGACATTGTGCCGTCGGGGTTATGCATTACTGTGCTGACAAGGTCATAAGTTTTTTTGGTCTTATAGGAGGTCCACTCATAACGAACTGTCGTTCCGGCAAAAATCTCTTCATTCCTGCACCAGGGGCAGGGAGCTTGCCTGTCGTGAAAGTACTCGTAGCACCTCTTTTTCTTGAGAGGGCCGAGCTCTTCCGCCAGAGCCGGATTAATATATTCAACATCATATTGCGGGCTAACGATGAAAACGCCGTCTTTCATCGTTTCCAGCACGGTCATTAACATATTTCTTTCTCGTCGTAGAGCCTCCTCGCCCCGCTTGCGCTCAGCGATATCCTGTTGGAGCTCTCTATTGACCCTCTCCAATTCAGAAGTCCGCAGATCGACAATATGCTCCAGGTGCTCCCGGTACTTCGTCAGCTCCACTTCTGCCTTCTTGAGCGCAGCCCTCTCCTCAACCTCCTGCAAAGCGCGACGTACAGTGGGCCCCAGCCGAGACAGGCTATCCTTGATAACGTAATCTGTAGCACCCTTCTTAAGGGCCTCAACGGCACGCTCCTCGCCGATCGTGCCCGAGACAAAGATGAAGGATATATCAGGGTCCCATTCACGTACGATGGAGAGGGCCGACATACCATCGAAGCCCGGAAGGGTATAATCCGCCAGGATAACAGAGGGCGCAAATTCCTCGAGCTCCTTGAGAAAGGCCGCTCTCGTCTTCACACGCTTAGAGGAAAAGGTTAGCCCGCTGTCGCGAAGCTCGCGCTCCATCAGCTCGGCGTCGGTAGCAACATCTTCCAGTATCAGAATGCGAAGCCCACCGTCTCCAGAGGCACCGAATGACATCTCTCCTCCCTTACAACACCACCGCTAACTTAGTATGGACTGAGCCTAGTGATTCGGCCGGGGCGGCCTGTTCAGCAGCAGCCAGTACAGACCCAACTGCGCTACGGCGTCAGCGAACTTGTCAAAATCAACCGGCTTGGTGATATAACTATTTACGCCGAGCTTGTAGCTTGTCACTATATCCTTCTCTTCCGTAGATGATGTGAGAACGATGACGGGGATCATCTTGGTCATTTCATCGTCTTTAATCCTGCGAAGCACCTCAAGGCCGTCCACCTTGGGCAGTTTCAAATCCAGCAAGATCACTCTCGGCTGTTTATCAGCTCCCCGTTTGGAGAATTTGCCGGAGCTGAAGATGAAATCCAGGGCTTCGGCTCCATCCTTGACGTGAACTAACTTATTAGTAAGCTTACGTTCCTTCAATGCCCTGATGGTTAGCTCGGCATCCCGCGGGCTATCCTCGACCAGCAGAATCTCGACCTCGTCTACATTCATCAACTTTCGCCTTCCTTTCCTGGCAAAGTGAAATAGAAAGTGGCACCACGGCCGACCCTGCCTTCAGCCCAGACACGTCCGCCGTGCCGATGGACTATGCGCTGGACAATGGCAAGCCCAACCCCTGTGCCCTCGAATTCCTCTTCGCTGTGCAAACGCTGAAACATATGGAACAGCTTATCCTTGTACTGCGGGTCGAAGCCCACGCCGTTGTCTTTGACATGGTATATATTATCACCATCCTGGACAAGTCCGCCAACTTCGATAACGGCCAGCCGTTTCTTCCTAGTGAACTTGATGGCATTGGACAGCAGGTTAGCCCAGACCTGCCGTATCATTGCCGGATCGCCCTGTGCCAGCGGCAGACTCTTAAAATTGAACCTCAGCTTGCGCTCAGGGACTGTGCTTCTGAGCTCTGCCGACACTGCCTCAGCTAACCCACCCATATCGATTTCCGATAGCTGCATCTCTTTGCGGCCGATTCGCGAAAAAGCCAGCAGGTCGGAGATAAGCTGAGCCATCTTGTTAGTGCCGCCACGAATGATGTTTATGAGCCGCTGTCCTTCGTCATCGAACTTATCGGCGTAATCTTTTTGCAGGATGCGCGAGAAACCGTCAATTGTCCGCAGGGGCTCACGCAGGTCGTGGGAAACAGAGTAGCTGAACGCCTCCAGCTCCTTGTTGGAGGCTTCGAGCTCAGCAGCTCTCTCTACCAGAGCCTGGTTCAACCTTATAACTTCCTCCTCAGCCTGTTTGCGCTCCGTTATATCCTGGCCCTGAGCTATGGTGGCAACAGTCGTCTTGCCATCTTCATCATACAAGGTTGCGGAGTTCCACAGCACGGTGCGCACCGTACCATCTTCCCGCAATATAGGTATCTCTAACACCTCCCAACGCTCACCAGCCACAGCGCGGCGAATGTGGCCCATCGATTCTTCACGTTCGTTCTCAGGAAACAGGATGTCCAGCTGCCTGCCTATCACCTCATCCGCGCTCAGACCGGTAAGCCTCTCAAAGGCATGATTGAAGCGGGTGATGCGGAACGATGGGTCCCAAACTATAATAGGAGCGTTAGCGTAGTTGAGCAGATTATTCAGATAGTTCTGGGTTTCCTGCAATTCCTCCTCGGCCTGCTTGCGCTCTTCCCTGTTACGCAACACCATAATGCCAAAAGAAAGGTCACCGGCAAGCTCTTCCAAAAGTCTGACTTCATCCGTGGTGAAAGTATCGGGCTGGTCAGAGTACAGGGTGAACACTCCAAATACATTGCCGTCAGCATCAGTAAGCGGTATGGCGATGCTCGAACGGAAACCTCTCTCAAGCGCCGCCTTACGCCATGGGGCCGCTTTGGGTTCGGTTTCGAAATTCTGGCAGAAATCGGTCTTACCCGTCCGGACGGCTATTCCAGTGGGACCTCGCCCTCGCTCTGTATCTTCCCAAGTAATAGCGGCATTTGCCAAGTACTCACTCCGGGTGCCACCCCAGGCCACCGGTCTCACCGTCTTAGCACTATCTTGCTCTGCGAAGCCAACCCACGCCATGCGGTAGCCAGCTAAATCACAAATTATCCGACATACATCACTCATAAGTGCGATTTCGTCGGTTGCACGTACCATCGCCTGGTTGCATTCACTGATAGCGCGTAATTCCCGGTTGAATCGTTTAAGCTTCTCTTCTGCCTGCTTGCGCTCGGTGATATCCTGTCCCTGGGCTATAGTGGCAACCACCGTCTTCCCATCAGCACCGTACAGTGTTGCAGAGTTCCAGAGCACGGTGCGCACGCTGCCATCCGTCCTCAGGATTGGTATCTCCACAACCTCCCAACGTTCACCTGCCACCGCGCGGTGAATATAGGCCATCGATTCTTCCCGTTCAGCCTCAGGAAACAGTATGTCCAACTGCCTACCTATCCCCTCATCCGCCGGGAGTCCAGTAAGCCTCTCAAAGGCATGATTGAACCGCGTGATGTGGAACGACGGGTCCCAAACAATAATCGGGGCGTTGGCATAGTTCAGCAGATTGTTTAAATAATCTCGTGTCTCACGCAGCTCTTCCTCGGCCTGCTTGCGCTCGGCAACGTTTATACCCATACCCAAGAGATAACCATTATTTCCAATAGCTACAGACGTCCCTGTGAAATAGTAAGGAATCTCTATCCCGCCCTTTGTCAATAGATTTGCTTCAGCAGTGGCATACCCCCGGGTAAAAACTTCTTCGATTTTACCTGTAATATAATCTCTATTCTTTTCCGCTATAACGTTGAGGCAATACATCCCCGGTAATTCCTCTGCAGCCAAATACCCTGTAGCCTTCTCAGCATCCTTGTTGCAGCGTACGAAATAGCCGCTCCTGTCAATTATATAGAAGAAGCCGGGCAGGTTGTCTATGACGGCATTGCTAAAGTCCTTCTCTCGCAGCAAGGCATCCCCCGCCAGTTTGCGCTCGGCGATCTCGTTGTGCAGTACCCTGTTGGCTTCTCCCAGCTCCCTGGTGCGTTGCTCAACACGTGTCTCCAATTCATCATGCGCTTTACGCAGTGCCTCCTCGGCGCCTCTTCGCTCGATTGTGCCAGCCAGCACATTTGCGGCCGCCTGGAGGAAGTGAACGTCGTCCTCAGTGAACCCACGCGGCCTGGCTGTGTGGGCGCCCAGGACACCGAAGGGCCTATCCCGACCCGGGATTATAACGCTCATGCCGCTCACTACGCCGTGTTCATGCAGCAGAGGGGGCCCATTAAACCTTGTCTCCGTTCTGAGGTCTTCCACAATAACCGGTTTGTCGGATATCAGAGTATAACCTGCCTGCGAGTCAACGCCCGCTCCTACTGTCGCACAGCCAACAAGCCCTTCTCTCCAACCAATACCTGCTCGCAGCAGCAGCTCCTTTTCACCGGGAAGCAGTTCCAACACCTTGCAGTATTCCACTTTGAGGGTTTGGGCAACCTGTTCCACCGCTTCATAGAATAATTCGTCGAGGTTGGCGCCCGCCAGCGCCAGTTGTCCGAGTCGGGCTATCACCGCTTGCTGCGCGGCACGGAGCTGTATCTCCTCTTGCGCCCGGTTGCGGTCAGCGACCTCGGCCTCCAGTACCCTGTTGGCTTCAAACAGGTCTCTGGTACGCTCCTGCACGCGGATCTCCAATTCATTCCGCGCTTTACTCAGAGCCTTTTCCGCCTTTTTGCGCTCGGTGATATCAACGAAGGCGGCAATGGCGCCGTTCGGCTGTCCTCGGGAATTTAACAACGGAGTGACGTTTCCCAGTAGCGAGCGCACCGTACCGTCGTCGAAAACCAGGTCTAAAGTGTAATCACTCAGGGGTTGGCCTGACGCCGCAACGCGCTGTATGGGCATATCCTGCGGCTCAAGTTCTATGCCGTCTTTGAAGACACGGAAATGTGCCAGTGGTTCAGTCGCCAACCCCGATTTCGACATGTTGGTCCCGACCGGCACCCGCAAAATTTCTTGTGAGAAGCGGTTCCCCGAAATGTCGCGGCTTTCCTTATCGGTAGCCATCCAGATAATCGCTGGAGCGCCATCCATAACTGCCTGCAAACGCGCCGCCTGGTCTCGCGCACGTTCCTCGCTCAACTTAAGCGCTTCTTCCACCTGCTTGCGCTCGGTGATATCCTGAATGCACACGAGCACCTGTTTTTCCGAGGTAGGAAGGAGGGCTGTGGATAAGAGAAAAGTCACTTCTTCTTGCTTCTCCCCACGGGAAAAGGGAAGATGCCACTCCACCTGATAGTGGTTGTTGCCCTTCTCAAAGGTGTCAAGCACCGTGAGACGCGTTTTACAGGTCTGACAGGAGGCGCCGAACCCGCAGCCCCTGGGGTCGTCCAGAGAATTAAGGCAACGGAGCGCCTCGCCGCCGCGCAGTCCCAGCATTTCTTCGACACGGCGGCTGGCAAAATTTGCCGCCGCGGCATTGGCTTGAAGGACACGCCGCTCTGAGTCTACAACCAGTATTAGCATGGGTAAACTCGAAATAATTGTGGAAAGTTC
>DAOUMT010000272.1:0-11726 GCA_034409195.1 Dehalococcoidia bacterium | reverse complement strand
GTACTCAGTAAGTTCATTCTGAGGAGTTATCGGATAGCCGAAATAGCACTGGCAGCCAGCCCTGATGGCTGCCTCTCCTATCGCAGCGTTACCTGTCATAAGGACTTTAGCCACGGTAAACCTCTATAGCCACTTCGGGGCATACCACAGCACAGATAGCGCAGCCAGTACACTCGCTGCTGGTATCGAAGGAAGCTGGTGGATAGCCGCTAGCATTGACTTTATTGGATTGAGAAATGGAGTGCTTGGGGCAGAAATGGATACAAATCTCGCATCCCTTACAAAGCTCTTGGTCTATCTCGATATAGCCCTTGGTGCTCATCTCAAAGCCTTTTTGTTGACAATGTATCAATTTTAAGTCCCAGACGTAGTAGAGTCAAATATTCGGGGCAAGGTATCAGTTAGAGAATAAAGCGTAGGGCAGGTTTCAAACCTGCCCTACATAGTTACCACACTGTTGGATATATATTTAAAGTGTTTGAGAAAGGCAAACTGCCTCTACCACCTCGGGCCTCAGCCTCCGCCTCTGGAAGCCCATGATATGTTCGGTGAACACGTGAATCCTGTGTTGGATCCAGAGTAGTCCCTTTCAGGATGCTCAGCCCCGCATTTAGGGCATTTCAGTTCTTTATCGCTTTCCCCCATTTTCCTCTGGACTTCAAATTTGTATCCGCATTTTACGCACTCGTACTGGTAAACAGGCATTTTGGATTACCACCTTTCTCCCTTGATTTCTTTCCTGCGCCGCAAAAATATACATTAATATTATAGCATTAAAAATAGACTAAGAGGTAATGCTTGTATGTGACTTTTGTCACAAAGCAGGCATTGCCGTGCATTTCAAATCCCCTTTGAAGGCTGTCGTCTTGCGTTAATATCATCGTTGTAGTATTGTTGTTACTTACTTGTTACTTAATTATAAGGCGGTGGTGTGATGGAACGAATAAGCATTGTCCTGGCAGATGACCATCCTGCAATGCGTGAGGGAACGCGGCGCATCTTGGAGCGATACCCTGACCTGAAGGTAATTGGTGAGGCGGAGGATGGCGAGCAGGCACTTGAATTAGTGAAACGTCTTAAGCCTGACGTGGCAATTCTGGATATTCGCTTGCCCAAGCTAAATGGAATTGAAGTTGTGCGCCGGGTCAAGAGCCTCTCTCCCAATACGAAGTGTTTGATGTTGACGGCCTACGACGATGATGATTACATACTTGCGCTAATGGAAGCCGGCGCCTCCGGTTACATTTTGAAAACCACGCAGGAGAAAGAACTAATAGAATCAATACGCAGTGTTAATTCAGGCGAGCCTGTACTTCATCCAGCTATTGCCGCTAAGGTGGCTCGCCTGTGGGCACAGGGGGCAATTCCCTCGAAACGGAAGGAGGTAGAGCAACTTACCCCTCGAGAACTCGAAGTGTTGGAGCTGGCTGCAAGGGGACTCCGGAATAGGGCTGTTGCAGACAAATTAGGTATTAGCGTTCGCACCGTGGAAGGTCATTTCAACAGCATCTTCGCTAAGCTGGGTGTTTCGTCACGGATGGAAGCCGTGCTTTACGGATTATCACAGCACCTGGTTAACTCGGAGAAGGATGAAGGTACATGAGCGGGCCTGGAGCAAATGGAATGGCTCTCGGGAGCCGCCCTCCCAGTTCAAGGCTTAAGGAGGGGCTCAGAAAGGTAGCAAACTACTTAAAGAGAGGCCGTCCCCAGTTCAAAGATCCGCGCTTCTGGCTGGTCCAAGGCCTTATTATTGCGATCGTTGTTATTCACGATTTCCTTGAGAGGAAAGGATATACATCCCATGTTGATATATTGTATTTTCTGCCTATCAGCCTATTCTTTATCCCTGTGGCGTACGCTGTACTGAACTTCGGGTTTGCAGGCTCTATTGCCACGGCGTTGTGGGCTACAGCACTCACCATCCCCAACTGGGTGATATGGGATAACGGGTTCGAGAGATCAGGTGAAATATTCGAGATGTTAACTTTGTTTGCTCTAGCGGGTTTTATCGGATATCGAGTTGACCGAGAGAGAGATACACGACAGCAAGCAGAAGCTATTGGTATTGCCCTCAAATCTTCCGAGATGAAATATCGAAGTCTTTTTGAGTCTAGCCCCATCCCTATTCTTATCCTTGCCTTGAGCGGAGTTATCCTGGATGCTAATCCGGCTGCGGGAGTTCTGTTCGGTAAGCCTCCTGAAACCCTGAAAAGCATGGCGGTAGCTGAAGTAATAGGAACAGAAAATGAACAGAAACTACTTGCCCCTCCGGAGGGAGGCAAAAGTGAGGAGGCTTACTTAGTTCTTAGTAAAGTAGACGGTTCGCGTGTTTACTTAGAGCCCGAGCACAGCCGAATGAACGACACTCAAGGCAACTTGGTTCTGCAGGTTCTTCTCAAGAACGTTACCGAGGTGCGGGAGCGGCAAGTTGGTCTTAGGGCCTATGCTGCATACGTGCTCCGTGTCCAGGAAGAAGAACGCCAGCGTATCTCCCGAGAGCTACACGATGAGACAATTCAAACTCTGTCTTTGCTTGTCCGCCAACTGGATAGCATGAAAAACACAGCCGAGCCATTGCCCACCTCAGCGATTGAGGAACTGCGCGAGGCGAGAAGAATCGCTGAGGAGGTTGTCAAAGGACTTCGAGAATTCGCACGGAGGCTGCGTCCTCCTATCTTGGATGACCTGGGTTTAGTAGCATCAATCCGCAGACTCGTGCTGGATTTTACGGAGCGGACCGGAGTAGAAGGTAAGCTAGAGATGGTAGGGGAAGAGCGACGCTTGCCGCCGGACGCTGAATTGGGCATGTATCGTATTGCACAAGAAGCGCTGTGGAATGTGGAACAACACTCAAAGGCGACTGAACTGCTTGTGACCATGACCTTTAGGGAGCGCGAGGCTAGATTGGATATAAGAGACAATGGCGTAGGTTTCGATGTGCCACATCTGCATGCAGGTTTTCCGGCCAGTGATCAGCTTGGGCTCATTGGTATGCAAGAGCGTGTCGAATTGCTCGGGGGCAAGTTGGAGATTCGCTCAAGCTCAGGGAAGGGTACCATAGTCGGTGCTTCGATCCCTATCGCCGCTGAAACCTCCTAGCGCTTGGTGAACATCTACATTCTTGAATGGTATGTAACCGTATCTGATACTTGCTATATCTTTGGGCTTCAGCCTCGACTTCTAGAAGCCCACGATATGTCCGGTGAACATATGTTAAATCCAGAGAAATCCCTCTGAGAGTGCTCAACTCCACATTTAGGGCATTTGAACTCTTATCGCTTTCTCCAATTTTCCTCTGGACTTCAAATTTGTGTCCGCATTTTACGCACTCAATACTGATGCAGAGGCATTTTGAATTCCCGCCTTTTTGAGTATATGCATTATTGGCTCAAATCTGCCTGTTGCCTGACATAGAGGTAAATGGTGTATAATGTCGATAATTCAAGTTACCGAGGAGATATTCCTGCATTAACCTTGCTCAGCAAAGTAGCGCTGTTTAGTCATACTTTGTTAAACATTTGAATTAGATATACATAATATCCAAAGCTTTCCCCCGGCTGGCTGAGCTATATTTAGAGGAGGTCGTGATGCAGGTAAAGTCTAAATACTACGAAAAGCCGTGGTTGAAATTCTATCCTGAAGGTGTCTCTCCCACTATTAATGTTCCTGAACGCCCTTTATCCGATGTCTTCGACGAGATAGCCCAGAAGTATTCCAATAATACTGCTGTAATTTATTATGGTAATAAAATAAGCTATGGAAAGCTCAGGGAATATGTAGATGGATTTGCGGCGTCTCTGAGCGAGATGGGAATAAAGAAGGGCGATAGGATTGCCCTCTACCTGCTGAATACCCCGCAGTACATAATATCCTACTTTGGCGCTCTCAAGCTGGGCGCCGTTCTGACACCGATAAGCCCTGTCTATACAAGCATAGAGGTCAAGCACCAACTCCAGGATAGCGAAGCCAGGTCGATCGTGTGCCAGGACTTTCTTTACGACAATGTTGAGAGAACCGGCGTAAAACTGGATAACGTGATTCTGACAGATGTTGGAGACTATCTACCGCTTTCCAAAAAACTTATGGGCAAAAGCATGTTGGGAAGATATGCCCAGATGTCCAAGCCTGACTCTCGAATCTTCGGCCAATCCGGCTTCTACGAATTTCAGAAGCTACTGAAGAAATCGCCGCAGCAACCACAGGAGGTTGAGATTAAGGCTAAGGAAGATATAGCCGTTCTCCCATATACCGGCGGCACCACAGGATTACCCAAGGGCGCGGTACTGACGCATTATAATCTGCTTGCCTGCGAGATGCAGGTACGGGCATTTTGGCCCATATTTGAGGAGGGCAAAGAGGTTATTCCCGCGCTGTTGCCCTTTTACCACATATACGGCCAGGTAGCAGTGATGTTAAATGGATTGCTGATGGGCGCAACTTTGATTCTTTTTACCACACCTGACCTCGATGAAGTGCTATCGGCCATGGAAAGCTATAAGGCGACCGCATTCTTCAGCGTGCCCACTGCTTACCTGTTCCTTAAGGATTATGATAAGACCGGAAGGTTTGACTGGAAGCGGCTCAAAGCTATTACGAGTGGCGCCGATACCCTCCACGAGTCAACTGTCCATGATTGGGAAAGAAGAACAGGGGCCAGGATTATAGAAGGGTACGGGCTAACCGAGTGCAGCGCTGTATCCCATCTTAACCCTATGGGCAGGCCTAAGATCGGCTCGTTCGGTGTACCCCTGCCCAACATGACGGCAGCCGTGGCGAACCCCGATACCGGCGAGATTATTCCTCCAGGTGAGATAGGTGAGATGCTGCTCGCCGGACCGAATGTTATGAAGGAGTACTGGAAGAGGCCCGCTGAAAGTAAAGAGACCCTGATTGAGATGGATGGTCAGACCTGGCTGAAAACTGGTGACTTGGTAAGGATGGATGACGAGGGATATTTCTTCTTCTATGATAGGAAGAAAGATATGATCAAATATAAGGGTTATTCAGTTTTCGCTCGTGAAATAGAAGAGGTTCTGCACCAACATCCGATGGTTAAGGCGGCGGGAGTTCTGGGTGTCCGCGACCCCAGCGTAGGGCAGATGATCAAAGCCATTGTCGTTCTCCAAGCTGAGGCAAGGGGCAAGGTTTCCGAGGAGGAGATAATCAAATTCTGTGAGGAAAGACTGGCCCACTATAAGGTTCCCAAGATTGTGGAATTCAGGGGGGAGCTTCCCAAGACGGACGTCGGAAAGGTATCTCACAGGGAGTTGAGAGAAGAGCTAGAGGAAACATGATATGACAGAGCCATTCCTTGAGATTGAGAAGCTAACCAAGCACTTCGGTGGCCTGGTAGCTGTTAACAATATAAGCTTCCAGATGGGTAGAAATGAGATGGTTGGCTTGATAGGCCCCAACGGTGCAGGAAAGACCACAGTGCTTCGCCTTATAACCGGTATATTGAGGCCGGATTCCGGCAAGGTGAGATTCAAAGGCAAGGATATCACTAGGGCCAAACCCTGGAGCATAGTGAACCAGGGAATAGCTGGCACATTCCAGGTGACGAGACCATTTCGCCGTTTGCCTATTATCGCCAATGTGATGGTAGCCTGCCTTTCACCTAGGGCAATGAAAAGAGGGGAATGGGTTAAAACAATTGAAGCCAAAGCCCTGGATGCGTTGGAGTTCGTTGGCATTTCTGACCTCGCCATGGAGCCAGCTTCTTGCTTGTCTCAGGGAGATCTAAGACGTTTGGAGGTGGCACGGGCGATAGCTACCGACCCTGAGTTACTCCTGCTAGACGAGCCATTCAGCGGGTTGAATCCAGCCGAGACTGAGCTGCTGGCCAAGTCTATAAAGAGGTTGCATAAAGGGGGCAGGTTTGGCAGATTACATAGCGAGGGCCCGGCCATGATTATCATCGAACACAAGCTGGCAGAGCTTATGAAAATAGTAGACCGGGTCATAGTGCTCGATTTTGGCGAACTGATTGCGGATGGTATGCCCGAAGATATCATCAAGAATCAGAGGGTTATAGAGGCCTGCATAGGTAAGGTGGTTTGCTGAATTGCTGCTTGAAGTAAAAAACCTGAGAGTCTGTTACGCTACCGCCATGCTACTGAACGACGTCAGTTTGCACGTCGACGGGGGAGAACTGGTCAGCCTAGTGGGACCAAACGGCGCTGGTAAATCAACATTGCTTCGAACCATAACGGGGTTGGTAAGATGGGAACGCTCCATGATGAAGGGAACTCGTGCGGGCGACATCACCATCGAGGGTACAGTAACCTTCGATGGTGAAAGGGTTGACTCTATTGAACCACACGAGATTGCTAAGAGGGGGCTGGTACATTGTCCTGAGAGAGCGCGTGTATTTGCCGAGATGACTGTGATGGATAATCTGAGAGCGGGCGCCTACCTCTGCAAAGATAAAGGGGAAATCCGCAAGAATCTGGAGCAGGTGTACCAGTTGTTTCCAGTGCTCAAGGAACGGAATAACCAGATATCGGGTACGCTGTCAGGGGGAGAGCGACAGATGCTCGCCATCGGGCGAGCGCTGATGGCACAGCCTAAACTGCTGTGCATAGATGAACCATCGACCGGTCTCTCCTCTAAGTTGAAAACCGAGTTATTTCAACGCATTAAAGAAATTCGGGAAACAGGGATTTCACTGCTATTGGTTGAGCAAGACGTTGGCTCTGCGTTCTCACTTGCCGGCAGAAACTATGTTCTTTCCCACGGAAGGGTGATTGCGGAAGGAACTGGCGTGGAATTACTTCGAGACGAGACCATTAGAAAAACATACCTGGGCCTGTAGACAGTTATTTCAATCTAGTTCCGCTGTACATACCCTGCATTTCTTGCGCCAAGCCACATTCTGCAACTTGCATCTAGGACATACCTTTTCTGTCTTGTCCCGCAGCCACGTCGTTAGGCCTCGAGGCATAAAAAGGAGTACAAGCAGTACTATTATAGCAGTGATGAGCAATCTCGCCTCAGTAGGCACTGCGAAATACTTTATGAGCACATACTCAGTGAGCGGGTAGAGGATGAGGACGCCGGCTATAGGCCCGTAGATAGTTGCGATACCGCCGAAAACCGCCCATATGATTGCCTGAAAAGAAAGCAGAAGCTCTAACGTCGACGGGCCCGCTGACTTGGTGAAATGTGCGTACAGGCCACCCGCGATTCCGGCGAAAAGCCCGCTTAAGCAGAATGCCAGAAGTTTGTAGCGGGTCGTGTTTATTCCTGATGCTCTGGCAGTGACCTCATCCTCCCGGATGGCGTGAAAGATGAGACCAGTCTTAGAATCGGAGATTTTCCACATAATGAACCCGAGAGCCAGCATAGAGGGGATAACGATATAATATGAAACTACTCTGGACGCGGACAAGGAGGCTATACCGTAGATACCTAGCTCACCATGAGTAACGCTGGGAATGGCGTATACAACGCCTACCAGGATTAAGGGAAACGCGAGGGTAGCAAAGGCCAGATATGTGCCTCGCAATCTGAGACAGGGCACACCTACAATTAACCCCGCTAAAACCGCAGCAACGGCTCCCAGTGGGATTGTCGCCCATGGTGCTAATCCCAGGTTCAGGTTCAATATGGCTGCCGTATAGGCGGCTACTCCGAAGAATAGAGCGTGTCCGAAGTTGATCTGCCCGGTGAAGCCTGAAAGCAAGTCCCAGCTTGCCGCGAAAATGGCGTAGATACTGGCGATAATAAGCACGCGGAGAACATACGGCTCTTGCGAAATGAGGGGGAATATTAGTAACAGAAGACAAATTAGTAGAGCCACCGTCCTGCTAGGCAGTATAAATACTTCCGCCCTCAATAGCTTCAATAACTTTGTAACGTAGGTTGCCGGTGTGGTCATCCCCTCTCTTCCTCGAACTTGACTCCGAAAAGGCCCTCCGGCCTGATTAATATCACTATGAGCATGATAGTCAGAGCCACCGAAGTTTTAAGAAAGGCTCCAGATGGCGCCAGGAAAACGACTAGGTTCTCAGAGAAACCAAGTATTACTGCTCCTATCAGGCTTCCTTGAAGGCTGCCCAGACCTCCGAGTACTACGATAGCGAGGACCATCACCAAGGGATGTGTCCACATCCCGGGGGTCAGTACGAAAAGAGGGGCTACTAGTGCGCCTGCTATCGCAGCAAGCCCGACGGATAAGGCCATCGTGAGTGTCTCGATCCTGGGGACGTTTATTCCCATGAGGTTGGCAGCTTCTCTATCCTGAGCAGTGGACCGGATTGCAACGCCCGACTTTGTTTTCATTAAGAATAACCAGGTGACCAGTATCAGTAAGAGTACTACACCCAGGGTTAGTAGTTGTTGATTGAGTACGCCGACGCCAAATATCTCCGTTGACCCAGCTATGAGTTTGGGGACGCTTTGAGGGTTGCCTCCGAAGCCCTTCAATATAGCTTCCTGTATTATGACCGCTAAAGCTATGGTCACAATCAGGGTCGTAGCCTCATGCTGACGAACTCGGGCAATGACCAACCTGTAGCTGATTGTCCCCAAAATTGAAACTGCAATGATTGCAATAGCGATAGAAAGGTAAATATTCAGGCCTGCGGAAATGGTCAAACTGTAAATGAAGTAAGCTGCAAGCATGTAGAATGCAGTGTGAGAGAGGTTTACTATGCGGGCGACACCGAATATGAGGGAGAACCCCACAGCCAGCAGGGCGTATACTCCACTTGAGACAAGCCCATATACAATTATATTCTCTGCCATATGCTATCCAGTACAGAATCCAGCAACTTTACATATCCCCTCGGTGAGTCAGGAACTCACCGAGGGGATACCCTTCATCCAAGGCTGATTTTGTACGCTTCCCAATTAACACAAGCAATATGCACAACAATCGGCAACTTCAGTTTCTACTGCTGTTGCTGTGTCCAGTATGAGACCACCCATGGAGGTAGCTCGTAATTCACTATGCCCGCATACTTGACTCCGTACCAGGACCCGTCTGCTGGCGGCCAGATACCCTTGAGTTCTCCGTTCTGCCACTGGACACCTACGGCGGTCACGTAGCCAGGCCCCCATTTTAGGTCATGGTTAGCATCGAATACAACACGTCCTGCTGTGCCGACGTAATCGGTTTTTTCTAGTTCACTGACTATCTCATCTTCGTTGAGGCTGCCCGCTCTCTCTATAGCCCCCTTAAGGATATAGAGCGCGTCGTAGGTTCCGGCATTATAGGTCGGGGTCTCCCCCATTTTTGCAATGAACGCGTTCATAAACGGGGCGGTCTTATTGGAGAACTCTACACCCCGGGCATACGTGTTTAATGTCGTCTCGTAGTTACCGTAGCCGCCTGTATTTGTAAAGAAATTGTCAGCTTGGGCCATCACGTTGATACCGACCGAGGCTGCCGGTATATGCAGTTCCTCCCACTCTCTAGCGTAAGGTACACCCACCGTTCCTGAGAGCGCGGTCATAATCATATTGGCACCCGAATCTTTGATGTCCTGCAGCTCTGCCGTTACGTCCGTGGCTTCAGCAGAGGGCTGCCAGACGCCCACGATTTGTATTCCCTGTGGGGGAAGGTACTTTTGGGCAGCAGCAATTATGGCTTCCGTCCAGGATGCCTTCTCCGCCATTATAGCCAGTTTGGGTGGCATCTTGAGTTGTGCAACTATTTGCTGTGCAACCATCCCTACTAGCAGGAAGTTCAACTGCGCCAGGTAGTTATTGTTGACCGGGGTGACCCTGAACCAGTACTTATAGCGGTCGTAGTTAGCAGCTACATTATCGCTTAGCTTCGTTTCACTGGAACCGCAGCTCATAAATATCTTCTGGTAATTCATGGCAACTTCTTGCACTGCTAATGCGGCCTCGCTTCTGATTGTCCCTACCAGAAAATCTACTTTATCATCGGTGATCGCTCTCTCCGCTGCATTCGCAGCATCGGAAGGGCTCACCAGCTCATTGGAGTCAACCTTTACCAATTTTATCTGGTAGGACTGGTTCCCCACCTTTACTCCGCCTGCCGCATTGATCTCATCCGCTGCCAGGGTCGCTCCCTCCCAGTGTTGTTTGCCCATCTCGAACTGCATCGGGCCAATCACACCTATCCTAATCTCATTTGTTGCCTTGCCACCACAGCCGCCCACGCCTATTATCAGACTTGCGAGCAAGAGGATGACTAATACCTTTGATATAGTCTTCACGATATATTCACCTCCTGTTGAATTCACTGTGGCCCGACTTTATTGATTTGAGTTGTTCTGTCACCTCCTTTCAGTAAAGTATCTCAAGATACTATCTTGAAGAAGTAAGACAGCTCAAACGACATAATAACTGTATTCAGCGATATCTTGACTGTAGGGCGGCGCGAGCAAGTGATAACACGGTGTTATCCAGCCGCTACATTCCTACACGATTTTTTGTAGTTTGTCAAGCCTCCGCCAGAAATTTGGCATAATCTGGAATAATTGGTCATCGTTCTCCCTTGAGGAGCAGTGGTCGAGAATAACAAAGTCGTGGCAGTGAAGCCACGACCTGAACTGGAGCCCTTCTTCAAGTTAAACTTGGAGTGTCACGCCAGAGATATTGCATGCGACCCCGATGGGGCTCGGGTTCATATCTTCAATACTTAGACCAGGGTCTGTTTCCAGTTGTTTCGCAGATTCCCATAAACGGTAGTTTGAAGGTTCCCGAGCATCTGTGGCCGGAACTGGTTGAGCAGCACAAAACAAAGAGTTTGCGGCAGCTTGCCAAGCAGTATGGAGTATCGCACGAGGCGGTGAGGCGGACACTCGCGGCCGCGCTCGATCGGCAATGATAGAACAAAACAAGGGTGAGCAACTATGCCCATCCTGTATGAGGTCGATACTAGATTGTCTTAATCACCCTTGTCTTAGAAGCGTTCTGTGAACAAAATAAGGTACGGGCCCTGCTCCCCACTGCTGCTCCAATCCCGATGTAGATGTCATGGGGAAGATAGGCACGCCTGCTGCGCCTCGGCAATCGTGAAATCAGCCGGTAGCTGATTAGCTAAAGTCTAGTACTCGATTATGGAGGTGTCTAACTGCCTGGCTAGTAGCCTCGTGAAGCTGTCGATGCTCACGGCGGCAACAGGCGGTTGCGTGCAAATCGGAGGTATTACCACTATCGTATAGCCACTCGCCATGAGGGCCATCAGAGCCTTCACATCTACGCTGGGCTTCTTCCCAAAGGCAATTAGCCCGCCATCATCAGAACGCACTGCCAAGGCTTTACCACCGTGCGCCTGAATCGAAGCAAGCAAGCACTTGGAAGCTAAGTAGTAGGCTACCTCAAGTCTAAATGTAGTAGGCAACTCCTGCTGTATTGGCGCAACGAGAGCCTCGGAAGCTTCCACCTGTGTATTGAACTGTTCGATATTTGAGGCGTCAGTCAACACGAGAATGAGACTCTTCGCTTTAGCCTTTGCTTCCTCCATGAGTGGGAGCACTATGTTGTCAAGCGTACCGCTATTGAAGGGGGTTGCAGAAATCCTAACTAGGATGATTTGGCGTTTAGTCTTAGACACTTATGTTCCCAACTAGAGAGGTTAGCGCAGGACTCTGCGCACGCGCGTGTCAAGGTCGTGAGACTACCGCACTATATGTGTTCCGTAGCATGTCTCGCCAAGTAACTCGGTTATCAGCGCATGTGGTTGACGGCAGCTAATTATGTACGTTTCCGCCACACCTTGGGCCATAGCTCGTAGGCAGGCCTCAACC
>DAOUMT010000271.1:0-9177 GCA_034409195.1 Dehalococcoidia bacterium | reverse complement strand
GGATATCGCTGGTTACGGAGGGCCCTACACAGATCAGCGTTTTAGGCATTGACAAAGAACTGGTCGGTGGAGTAGCAGCAGAGATCCGAGCGGTAAAACCACCTGATTCGTATTTAGGGAAGGGGATAAAATACGCAGGGGAACAGATTAGACGTAAAGCCGGAAAAGCAGGTAAGGTAGGTAGAAAGAAATAGAATACTATGACTGGCGATAGCAATTCCAGGGAAGCGCGCAAAAGAAGACATGAGCGGGTAAGAAAGCGTGTATCGGGCACTGCTTCTCGTCCTCGCCTATGTGTATTTCGCAGTTTGAATCATATTTATGCCCAGGTGATAGATGATAGTTCCGGGCATACTATTGCCTATGCATCAACTATGGAGGGTGATATAAAAAACGGGTCGACTGAAAAAAACAAGAAAGAAATGGCCGATCTGGTGGGGGCTCTGGTTGCTAAACGAGCCAAAGAAAAGGGTATAGAACAGGTCGTTTTCGACCGCGGCGGTTATAAATATCAAGGGCGGGTCAAAGCATTAGCTGATGCCGTCCGCGGAGCAGGATTGAGGTTTTAAGTATTATGGAGCAGACAGAGAGAATAAATCCCAGCGATTTAAACCTGACTGAAAAACTGGTCCATGTTAATCGTGTGGCGAAGGTAGTAAAGAGAGGACGGCGATTCAGCTTTAGTGCCTTGGTCGTAGTTGGCGATGGTGAAGGGCATGTTGGGGCTGGGTTGGGCAAAGCCAGAGAAGTCCCGGCAGCGATTCGCAAAGCTGGGGCTGTAGCCAGGAAGAACCTTATTCGAGTGCCGATGGACGGCAGTACCATACCTTATGAAGTTGTAACGAAGTTTGGAGCCGCAAAAGTAATGTTAAAGCCTGCAGCGCCGGGGACTGGCGTAATCGCCGGAGGCGGCGTACGGGCCACGGTGGAGGCTGCAGGGATTAAAGACATTTTGACTAAATCGATGGGGAGTCCGAATCCTGTAAACGTGGTCAGGGCTACCATGCTGGCACTAAGTCAATTGAAGGATCCTAAACAGGAATTGGCGAAGAGAAAATTAGTAACTACAACAGCCGAGGGTTCCGGTGGCTAAACTGAGCATTACCTGGAAGAAAAGTGCCATCGGATATGCTAAGGAACAGAGGATAACTCTTAGGACATTGGGTTTCCGCTGCCTGAACCAGACTGTTGTGCACAACGACTCTCCGGAAATCCGGGGTATGATAAACAAGGTTAGACACTTAGTTCGGGTGGAAGAGGCACCTGAGGAGTAGAAGATGAGGCAGAATGCTCTCAGCCCCGCTTCGGGGTCTAAACATAGAAGAAAGCGGGTTGGCCGTGGTGACGGCAGTGGACATGGCACTTACTCCTGTCGTGGTCTAAAGGGCCAAAAATCACGCTCCGGGCCTGGGATTGGTCTGCGTTTCGAAGGCGGGCAGACCCCTCTGGTTAAGCGGTTGCCACATAGACGCGGCTTCACAAATATCTTCAAAACCGAGTATGTCCTCGTGAAACTGCATCAACTGGAAATATTTGAACAGGATACCGAGGTGACCCCACAAATATTGCTTGACAACGGCCTGATACCATCGCTAAAGAAGCCTGTTAAAATTCTGGGCGATGGTGAACTTCAGTACTCTCTGGTATTAAAGGCCAATAAATTCTCCGAGTCTGCCAGGAATAAGATATAAGCCGCAGGTGGCAGGGCTGAGGAGATTTAGGGGAATAGTTGTAAGATGCAACGGGCGCAAAAAAGTTCCATGCCACGATTGATCCAGGCTATGGTCGATGCCTTCAGGCTACCTGACCTGAGGTGGAAGCTGCTTTTCACCTTAGCCATGCTGGTTGTCTTTCGTTTTGTAGCTCACGTTCCTGTTCCCGGCGTTGAACGCCAGGCGCTGAGCAATCTTTTCCAGAATAATGCCCTTCTGGGTTTCCTTGACCTGTTCAGCGGCGGCGCAATGAGGAACCTGAGTGTAGCAGCGATGGGTGTTTATCCCTATATCACTGCATCCATTATAATGCAGCTCCTCGTGCCGATAATTCCTCGACTTCAGGCACTTCAGAAGGAAGGAGAGGAAGGGCGCAGGAAATTGGACCAGTGGACTCATTGGCTGATGGTGCCTCTAGCCATGATGCAAGGCTATGGGCAATTAATCCTCTTCCAGAGGGAAGGGGTCTTCCAGGCCGGCGTACGAATTGGGTTGACCGGTGATGCATTGCTTCCTACCGCAGCGATGGTACTATCGATGACTGCAGGCACGGTCTTTCTTGTCTGGATTGGAGAACGTATTACTGAGAACGGCATAGGCAATGGTATCTCTATTATAATCTTCGGCGGCATCGTGGCTGGTATGCCGACTAATATGGGACAGACCCTGGTAACATCGCATGTAGGAGGTCTGCTCAAGACCATCATACTGCTGCTGGCGATTTCATTCTTTATAGTCTATGTTACTGAAGCAGTGCGCCGTATTCCGGTTCAATACTCACGTAGCCTGTTTCGCGGCGGCAAGATGTACCGTCAGTCAGGGGGTACCCATATCCCTATAAGGGTTAACACGGCAGGAATGATACCTCTTATTTTCGCTTACTCAATTCTGGTGCTTCCACCAACGGTGGCCTCCTATTTTGCACGTCCTCAAGGGCAACCCGCCAATTTTGCTAACCATATTCAGAATATTTTTGGTGTGAGTGGAAATGTTTATTGGGTTCTTCTGTTCTTCCTTGTAATCGGTTTTACTTTCTTCTATACTATGGTGATTTTCCAGCAACAGAACCTGGCTGAAACATTGCAGAAGCAGGGAGGATTCATACCCGGGATACGCCCGGGGCGACCTACGTCCGATTATTTGGATAAAGTAATCGTTCGTATTACCTGGGGTGGGGCATTGTTCTTGGCTATAGTAGCAGTGGCTCCAATACTGTCACGCTGGTTGGTTGGTAACACAACTGCTAGTACTAACCTTATGCTCATCTCGGCTGCCGGCCTTCTGATTGTCGTAGGCGTGGTTCTGGATACTATGAGGCAGATCGAAGCGCAGCTTCTGATGCGGCACTATGAAGGGTTTATTAAATGAGCGAACAGAAACAGTTGAACTTAATCCTTCTGGGGGCACCGGGGGCGGGAAAAGGGACTCAAGCAGTTACCATATCTAAGAAGCTGGGGCTGGTTCATATTGCTTCAGGAGATCTCTTTCGAAAGGAACAGGATAGCGGAAGCGAGTTGGGGAAAATCGCGAAGTCGTACATGGAAAAAGGGCAGCTTGTCCCTGATGAGATTACTGTAAAGATGGTTTTAGGCAGGATCTCCTCTCCTGATTGTGCCAAGGGGGTTATCTTAGATGGTTTCCCCAGGACATTACAGCAAGCTAGCGCTTTGGACAAGGCGTTAGCAGCCGATGGGAAAAGTATCAGCGAGGTTTTGTATATCAAGGTCTCCAACAAGGAGCTCCTGAGACGTCTAAGCGGGCGCTGGATATGTCGTAATTGTCAGACCCCGTATAATATTGTTGAGCTGCCGCCGAAGATGGCTGGCAAGTGCGACCGCTGCGGGGGCGAGCTTTACCAGCGTGCCGACGATACAGAAGAGACCGCTAGAAAGCGACTCGATGTCTATTTTGCCCAGACCGCACCTCTTATAAAATATTATACCGAAGCAGGCAAGCTGGTTGAGATAGATGGCGAGAAGAGTGTTGATAAAGTTGGCAGTGATTTAATAGCTGCCATCCGGTCGAAGAAGTAGGCGATGCAACCGATCCGAGAAGAGATAGGAGTTATTATAAAGTCCGCCCAGGAAATCGCTGTAATGCGGAAGGCAGGACAGATTTTAGCTGCAGTTATTGAAGCGCTGTCAAAAGCGGTCAGGCCGGGAATAACAACAGGTGAGCTTGATAGTGTTGCTGCGCGCGAATTGAAGAAACGCGGGGCTGTGGCATCGTTCAAAGGATACCGGGGTTTTCCAGCCTCGATTTGCACTTCGGTAAATGAAGAGGTGGTTCATGGCATACCTGGAGCCCGGGTGTTGAAGAACGGTGATATAATTTCTCTCGATGTTGGAGCATTGGTAAACGGTTTTCATGCGGATGCAGCAGTTACGTTGGGTATAGGCTCGATAAGCGAAGATGCTCAGAAGCTTATCGCAGCTACAAAAGGGGCCCTGGAGGCTGGTATCGCAGCTGCCAGGAATGGGGCCAGGCTGGGAGACGTTTCTGCAGCAATACAGGCGTATGCTGAATCCAGGAATTTCGCTGTTGTAAGAGAATATGTGGGGCATGGCATAGGCAGGAATTTGCATGAGGACCCGCAGGTTCCCAATTTTGGCATTGCCGGTGAGGGGATTTTACTGAGAACGGGTATGACCCTGGCGCTGGAGCCTATGCTTAACGCCGGGGTATGGCGTACCAGGTTGTCTGATAATAAATGGACAGTCTTCACAGCCGACGGCAAGCTTTCTGCTCATTTTGAGCATACCATCGCTATTACTGATAGCGCGCCGGAGATACTGACTATGCTCTAAGGTTGTTTGGAAAGGGTGGGCTTGCAGTCTATGCCCAAAAAGGAAGTAATTGAGGTAGAAGGAACGGTGGTAGAGCCGTTGCCTAATGCTATGTTTCGCGTTGAGTTGCCCAACGGGCATCAGGTTTTGGCACATGCCTCCGGGAAGATGAGGCTTCATTTCATAAGGATACTCCGTGGTGATAAGGTTTTAGTGGAACTCTCTCCCTATGACCTGACACGTGGAAGGATCACTTATCGCTTCAAGTAACACGGTTAAGCAATTTTAGGGGTGGGGCCAATGAAGGTAAGAGCTTCGGTTAAAGTTCGCTGTGAGAAATGCAAGATTGTAAAGCGCAAAGGCGTGGTTAGAGTAATTTGCACTAACCCGAGACATAAGCAAAGACAGGGGTAGTCTTCTCAGGAGGGGCCATGGCGAGGATTGCGGGCGTTGATATACCGAAGGATAAGCGTGTAGAGGTAGCGTTGACCTATCTGTATGGGATCGGACCTGTATTAAGTAAAAAAATTCTGGAGCAAACGAGTGTTAATCCCGATACAAGGGTTAGAGACCTCACAGATGATGAGGTAAACCGTATCCGCGAGGTTATCGATAAGAGATACAAGGTAGAAGGCGACCTCAGGAAAGAGATTAATTTCAACATCAAGCGGCTCATCGAGATCGGGAGTTACCGCGGCCTGCGGCATCGGCGAGGTTTGCCAGTTCGTGGTCAGCGAACTAAGACCAACGCTCGAACGAAGCGAGGACCTCGTAAGACAGTGGCCGGCAGAGGCAGACGCCGTGGTATGTCTAAGAAGTAACTGGAGGTGACTAGATGGTTAAGAAGAAGACATCGAGAGTCAGTAGGAAAGAGAGGAAAGCGATCCCGCGAGGTCGGGCATATATACAGTCAACTTTTAATAATACTATAATTACGCTTACTGATCCTCAGGGCAATGTCATCGCCTGGGGCAGCTCCGGGACTGCCGGGTTTAAGGGCTCACGCAAGGGCACAGCCTATGCTGCGCAGAGGGCAGCCGAAGCTGCGGCGAAGAAGGGGATGGAACACGGTTTGCGCCAGGTCGATGTATATGTTAAGGGGCCGGGGAGCGGGCGGGAGGCAGCGATTCGCTCTCTTCAAGCTGCTGGTCTCAATATCACCAGCATCAGGGATGTAACACCAATTCCGCATAACGGCTGCCGTCCCCCAAAGAGGAGAAGGATATAGAGGAGGTTCAAGATGGCCCGTTATACAGGGCCGGCTTGCCGGATTTGTCGGCGTCAAGGCGATAAACTGATGCTTAAAGGGGATAAATGTTTTACCCCCAAATGCCCTGTGGAGAAACGGCATACTCCCCCGGGCCAGCACACTAGTTCCCGACGCAAGGTCTCCGAATATAGTTTGCAGCTGAAGGAGAAACAAAGGGCGCGCTCTATTTATGGTGTACTTGAGCGCCAGTTTAGGAAACATTTCGTTGAGGCTGAGCGGCTTCCTGGTATGAGCGGAGAGAATCTGTTACAGATACTGGAGATGCGGTTAGATAATGTAGTCTACCGTCTTGGCTTTGCGGATTCACGTCGCCAGGCAAGGCAACTCGTGCTTCATGGCCATATAACTGTTAACGGGCATGTAACCGATATCCCATCGTATCAGGTGAAGGCGGGTAATGTTATTTCCTGGAAGGAAAGCAGCACCAAAATGGTGTTATATCAGACGGTGGTTAAGAATATAGAGAGCAAGACTATACCGAGTTGGTTGAGTCTGGATCGAGATACGATGTCAGGTCATGTGCTTGCCAAACCGGCACGCAGTGATATCGAAGCTGCCATTGATGAGAGGCTCATTGTAGCATTCTATTCAAGGTAGACCTTCAATTTTTCCTGAGGAGGCGGTGCGTTGCTGCAGGTTTTGAACCCAAAAGTAGAATCCGAAAGTAGCTCTGAAACCTATGGAAAGTTTGTTGTCGAGCCTTTGGATCCCGGATTCGGAATCACATTAGGCAATAGTTTGCGCCGTGTCCTGCTTAGTTCACTCCCGGGAGCGGCAGTCACAGCAGTCAAGATTGAGGGAGTGCAGCATGAATTTACCAGTATCCCTCATGTGAAAGAGGATGTGATAGAATTACTGCTCAATATAAAAGGATTGCGGCTCAGGGCTCTCTCCGATGTGCCCGGCAGACTATTTCTTGAGGCTAACGGCGAAGGTGCAGTCTGCGCTGGCGACATTAAACCATCCGCCGAGTTTGAGATAGTGAATCCCGAGCTCCATCTGGCCACTCTGGATTCCACGGACGCTCAGCTAAACATTACCTTCTATGTGGAGCAGGGCAAGGGATATGTCCCTGCTGGCCGTGGCGACGGGCTGCCTTTGGGCGTGATCCCCGTTGATGCTATTTTTACACCGGTACGCCGGGTGAACTACACTGTAGGGAAAACCCGCGTCGGTCAGGTGAGTAACTATGATAAGCTAGTCCTGGAGATATGGACCGATGGCACAATCTCACCCAGGGAAGCGCTTGCCCAGAGCGCTGAGATACTGGCTAAGCACTTCTCTCTGTTCTCTGACTTGGGCAAGGTGCACGTTGAAGGAGAAAAGCCGCTGGCACCCGCGATACCGCCCGAGAAGTATGAGATGCCGTTGGAGCAGCTCGGGCTCTCAGCTCGTACCTTCAATTCTTTGCGCCGGAGCGGCATAACCAAGGTCGGCGAACTTCTAGAGAAGAACGAAGATGATTTGCTTGCTTTGAGGAGTTTTGGGCAGAAGTCTCTGGAAGAGGTGCAGGAACGGCTTGAAGCGCTTGATTTGAAGCCCAAAACTAAAGAAGAAGACAAAAAGTCGCATGGAGACGAAAGCGCTGAAGAAAATACAGAAGAGGACACCAAAGAGGAAGAAAAATAGTTTATCTATCAAGTAAGGTTTGTATCTGGTGAGGAGACGATGAGACATAAGGTTGCAGGTCGCAAGCTTTCGAGAGCAACTGACCACAGGATGGCGCTTTACCGGAATCTGGTTACTGACCTTCTGCGCTATGAGAAGGTTGTTACTACTGAAGCCAAGGCCAAAGAAGCGCGGTCGTTAGCTGAGAAAGTGATTACCCTGGGCAAGCAGAAGGATTTGCACGCTCGCCGCCAGGCGCTCTCTTTCGTTTATGACAAGGACGTCGTAGATAAGTTATTTACTGAGCTTGCTCCCAGGTATGCGGAGAGGCCGGGAGGCTATACTCGAGTGGTTAAACTGGGGCCGAGGTTGGGAGATGGCGCACAGATGGCCCAGTTAGAACTGGTTTAGATGGAGTTGCCGGCGGGTAGGAAACTGGCTCTAATTGTAGAATACGATGGCACGAGGTATCACGGATTCCAGGCGCAAATTGGCGTGCCGACAATTCAAGGGGCGCTGGAGAGTGCCCTGGCGAAAGTAACTGGAGAGAAGATCAGGATTGTTGGAGCTGGACGTACAGATGCCGGAGTCCACGCAAGAGGACAGGTCATTAGCTTCAGATGTATTTCAAGGTTGTCTCTCCAGACCTTAATCAGGGCTGTAAATTTTTATTTGCCGATGGATATCGCCATAAAAGCTGGGAATATAGTGGAGGGTGGCTTCAATGCAAGGAGGGATGCCATCAGTCGGGAGTACCGGTATACTATTTTGAATAGCCCGAACCCCTCTCCCTTGCAGCGAGATTATACCTATTTCGTGCCTGTGACATTAGATGCCGACGCCATGAATGAGGCGTGTCAGGCTCTCCTGGGAAAACAGGATTTCACCTCGTTCACCGGTCCTATGGGGGGCAAAAGAACAGAGCGTAATGTATACCAAGCGGAGGTGTCCAGAGAAGGAGACTCGGTGTTTTTCGACGTGGTTGCCGATTCGTTTCTACCGAAACAGGTGCGGAGCACGGTCGGTTCTCTGGTAAAGGTGGGATTAGGGAAGCTAACAGTAGAGGACTTTAAGGGGATAGTTCAAGCGAGAAGACCCGGGTTGGCGGCGCCGGTGGCGCCTGCTCAGGGTCTCTGTTTGATGAAAGTGAACTATCCTGAGCACAAGTTTCGAATTGTTTGAAAACTGAGGAGTCCAGAGGGGCGAAGCCCCTTTGGCGGGGGTTGGGGGGTGTCCCCCAATTCTAAAGGTCCCCCAAGACTGGGGGATTCAGGGGGTTGAAGAGTGTATATAGACACTATCCAATTAGTCAAGGGGCAAATAAATGAGAACTTATAATACGAAGGTGTCAGATATCGAGCGGAAGTGGTGGGTTATTGATGCCTCTGGAAAGACCCTGGGCAGGCTGGCAACCGAAGCAGCGACTTTGCTGAAAGGCAAGCACAAGCCGATTTACTCGCCTCATCTCGATGTGGGTGATTATGTCATTATAGTAAATGCAGCCAAGATAGAAGTGACGGGCAAGAAACTCACCGATAAGATTTACTACCGCCATTCTAATTATCCGGGCGGGTTGAAAAGCATCAGCTTGGGAAAAATGATGGAGACCCATCCTACACGTGCAATTGAACATGCGGTGAAGGGAATGCTACCGCATAATCGGCTGGGTTCTGCCATGTTCAAGAAGCTTAAGGTCTACGCCGGGTCTGAGCATCCACATAAGGCACAGATTAAGGCGGCCGAGAAGGAGAATTAGGTTGAGCGAACAAGCCTATTTTCGTGGCACAGGACGACGTAAGAC
>DAOUMT010000270.1:0-4934 GCA_034409195.1 Dehalococcoidia bacterium | reverse complement strand
CCTGCCACATACCCTGGATACGAGAGGGAATGTTATCAGGCCGATGACCAGCAGGATAAGCCACCAGATAACAGCGTATGCTACCTGTATCATCTGGCAAAGTCCTTGTACAGCGGATACGCCTCAGCCAAAGGCTGCAAATCTGTAAAACAAGACTTGGCTAAAACGGCATTATGGGCCAACTACCCAATTCAGCTTATTGAAAGCCAGCGTGCCCCAGAGATTGATTCCGACGCTCAAGACAATGATTGCTATCTTGAGCCAATTCAATCGATAGCGCATGCCGGATGCCACCAGTATAACCATAAACGGCAGGATATCCAGGCTGAAGCGATACCCGAACTGGAGGAAACCTGTCACTCCGTAGGTCAGACTGGGGATTACAGTCAGGACAATGCCGCCGAGAGCAGCAAGCGCCAGCTTGTCCTTTAGAGTGGAGTTGAACATATAGAGCAAAGCCGGAGTGGTGAAAAACAGCCCCATTCCCACCCAGGACGGCTTGAAGAACGGGAAGCTGTCGCTAAATACGGGTCCCTGAAAGAGAATTGCATTAAGCTGCCGGGGTATATATCTTATGCTGAAGAGACCGTTGGAGAACGAGGGTTCGTTAACAAACTGGCCGCGCTCATAGCCAAGGCTGAAAGCATGATATTCACCATAGGTATAGAGCAGATACAGTCCACCCATCACTGCTAAGACGCCTGCAAAAATCGCCAGGCGGCGAATAATGACTCTCCGGACATCCTCTCTCCGGACCAACATATAAGCAAAGAAGGGAAAGGTGAGAAAGACGGGCAATCTGGATAGCCCGGCCAGTCCCACGAGCAATGCTACCAGCCAGGGGCGGTTCTTGCTTGTGGTCTCGATCAGCGCAGCCATGAGGAAGAACACCGCCGATACATGGGCCAGCATCCAGACACTGCCTGTGGTGGTGACCCACCAGAAGTTCGTGCCAAAGGCTACCAGCACGGTCATAGCTATCTTAAACCGGAGACCCCAGCCCAGTTGCGTGACGGCTACCCAGAAGAAACCTACAGCTACGGAGCCCACCAGCATGGAAACAATGACCTGATTCGTATTCAGACCCCAGATGGCAACCCAGGGCATGAGGAACAGGGTGGGAGCAGGCGGATTGATGACATACCCCCTGTCACCGTATCTGGCCAGCTCCAACCAGGAAGGTGCATTTATCAGGTAAAGGCGGCCGTGAAAAAAGGCATCGACCAGCCGGACAAATTGGTTATAAGGGGTCGAATCCTGGCTGGTGACAAGGTAGATGACGAAGACCAGAGCGGCTATGCAGGCTGCCTGAAACCATTTATTGGGAAGCGCTTTTTGCCTGAGTATGGCTGCAGTTTGGCTCAAGCCTGGTCCTCGCGGGAAAATAGAGCCTCTACGAACTCTTCGGGATCGAAGGGGGCGAAATCCTCCAGCTCCTGGCCGGTACCGATATAAAGTATGGGTATTTTGAGCTCATCACAGATAGCGAGGACAATCCCCCCCTTTGCCGTGCTGTCTAACTTCGCCAGCAGTATGCCGTTGACCTTCACCGCTTCAGTGAAGTATTTGGCCTGGGTCAATCCGTTCTGCCCGGTGGTGGCATCCAGCACCAGCAGTACCTGGGGTTCGATACTGGCTTTATCGACCACTCGCCTGATCTTCTTGAGCTCCTCCATAAGGTTGAACTTCGTATGAAGACGGCCTGCGGTATCGACTATTACCATATCGGCATTTTTCTTCGCCGACTCCAGAGCATCGAAGACCACTGCGGCAGGGTCGCCGCCGGGCTGATGAGCGATCACGGGAACCTTTATTCGTTCCCCCCACACCTTGAGCTGGTCTATAGCTGCCGCCCTGAAGGTATCGCCAGCCGCCAGAAGCACCCGTTTCTTTTGCTCTTTATAGCTATATGCAAGCTTGGCGATACTGGTAGTCTTGCCCACCCCGTTGACCCCTACTACAAGTACTACGCCTATTTTTCCGTCCGTGGATGGCAAGGGCTTTCCACCTCCCACCGTTAGCATGGAAACTATTTCCTCTTTCAGAGCAGTCCTTACCGCCGAAGCCTCTTTGATTTTATCTCTTTCTATCCTCTGTTTAAGACGTTCTATAAGCTTGCCGGTTGTGTTCACGCCCACATCAGCAGAGATAAGAAGCTCCTCGAGTTCATCCCAAAGCTCGTCGCCAAATATGGGTCGGTCGAAAAGATGCGTAACCTTACCCCACCAGGCCTCCCGGCTGCGTTTTACCCCTTTTTCGGTCTTCTTAAAAAGGCCAAACATGGCTCTCAGCCTCCTACCAAGCCCTGCAATGCATGACGTGCTGCATCTACCTCTGCCGCCCGCTTGCTCCTGCCACTGCCCCGGCCGAGTATAATATCTCCTGCCAGCACCTCCACAGTGAAGGTTTTGGCATGGTCAGGGCCCACCTCCTCTACGGTCCGATAAACAGGTGTTATCTTACGCTCCGATTGAATAAGCTGCTGCAGCCGGGATTTGTAATCGGCGGCAAACTTGTCCTCAACTACTCCTTCCAACTCGCCATTCAGCAGTTTCAGGATGAAGCTTTCCGCCGCATCGAGTCCTCCGTCAAGGAAGACAGCTCCGATAACCGCCTCCAGAGTGCAGCTTAGATTCCTGGGGCGAGAACGGCCTCCGCTCTCCTCCTCACCATGCCCCAGGTACAGATAGTCTCCAAGCTGCAGCGATGCTGCGATACGGCTTAAGGTTTCTCCCCGCACCAATGCTGCCCTGAGTTTGGTCAATTCCCCTTCGGAGAAATCCGGAAAGCGTGAATAGAGCTCATTCGCTACAACAAAGCCCAGCACCGCATCCCCCAAGAACTCAAGTCTCTCGTTGGAAACCAAATGTAAGGCGGTATTTTCGTTCAGATAGGAGCGATGGACAAGAGCTTGCTGCAGGAGAGACTCATCTTTAAAGTTCACGCCGAGGGCAGCTTGAAGTGCATCGAGAGCTGACAAAATCACAAACCTGACACTAATTTGAGGCTATGATAAGCTCCTCCACCCTGAATTGTCAAGGAAATCGGCCCAACCGGAGCAGATAATTTCTTATCGCTCCACAAGATTGTTTACTAACAGAGTATGGGGAATGGTTCGAACAGAGAGATTGCCGCGGCCTCCTTCGGATGGCCTCGCAATGACATAAAACAAGGTAATAGCTAAATATGTCATTGCGAGGAATCCCGATTCATCGAGCGGACGAAGCAAAGACGTACGAGGTTCAGACTGAGGGACAAAAAGTTTTGTAATAAGCAACCCAGTTACTAAATATATACTTTTCCTCCCAATCTAGGACACCTTCATTGCCTATTATTGACACGATGAAATTTATTTAGTATAATATAAATGATTAGTGCTACACTAATATAATGCGCTGGCCTTACTAAAGATATGGAAATTTGTATGTACACGCTTAAACAGAAGCCGGACAGGAGGCTCCAGATGAAGCAGGGGCCAAAACAGGAAGAACTCATAGAAAACATCCTCGAACTCGGAGAAAAGGCATTCCGCGAACTTATTCCGATATTGCCCACAGAGTGGCTTCAGTTGGACCTGACTATGCCGCAGCTTAAGGTTGTCCTGCTCCTGTTCCTGAACGGGCCGACACGTATGAGCGATATCGCCTCCGCACTCGGAGTGAGCCTGGCAACAGCGACCGGAGTGGTAGACAGACTGGTGGAACGAGACATCGTGCTGAGAGAAAGCCAGGTTGAGGACAGGCGGGTAGTCCTTTGCCGCCTATCGGAAAAAGGTCAGAAGATGATAGACGCGCTGTGGCAGTTGGCCCGCGACCGCACTAAGGAACTGCTGCAGGCGGCGCCTGCTTCACAGCTACAGTTGATCACAGAGGCGCTTGAGGTACTGCTGAAGGCGGGCGAGGTCGCGAGAGGGCATTCACAAAATAACCGAGGTTAATCATCATGGAGAAACCACAGAGCGTTACGATGAAAGGGCGATATGCTCTTTCCCATATCGGGCAGCTATTAACTCATCAAAAGAGCACTGATGAACCACATATAGCTGCTCCAGCAATTTCACCGGCAGCGCCAATTTCAGGAATTATCTACAAGGATGAAAATGGCAGTGGAATGTATGATGCCAGAGCAGATATCGCCATACCGGGGGCAATTGTGACTGCGTGGCTGGGTGATGAACTCATAGCAGCAGCCAGCACCGATGAAAAAGGCGAGTATATGCTGTCTGCACCTGCAGGAAGATATTATGCCCTCAAGGCTTCTCTACCTTTGAAAGGAGAGTGCTTCAACCCCATCGTCAAGAAATGGGGCATCTGGGACACTGTAGCAGGGAACAAACAAGATGTCCCATGTCCTTCCAGCAATCAAAATATCAGGGTTGACTACCTGATGCTCAACTACGGGCCTGACGATTATTCCTGGAGACTCTGGCATAAAGGGCCGGTGTTCCGCAAGGAGAATGTTGTTCTTATACACGGGTTCAAGTTCCCGGGTTTTGCCAAGCCAACCAGATGCGAGGAGCAATTCACCCGCCTTGACGACCTGCTGCAGACTAAAGAGGACCAGTACAACGTATGGCAGTTTGAGTACTCAGACAGTGCCAGGGGAACCTTAGGTACAGCAGCGAAGTATGCCTTGAAGCTCGATAAAGCAATAAACAAGATCGGCGAACTCACCGGCGATAGCATGTGTTCTATCGTCGCCTACTCTATGGGAGGGATAGTAGCCCGCCAGTATATTGCTGCAGGAGGCAAATCAAGGGTTGCCAAGCTGCTCACCCTGGCTACACCGCACCTGGGGACATTGCGATTTGAGCCATTCAGTATCAGATGGCCTGATAAACTCATTCCCAAAGCAGGAGCGGAATTGAGACCGGACAGCAGATTTCTCTGGGATTTGAATACAAGTGCTGACTCTAATGTACCGGAGTTCGCTGC
>DAOUMT010000269.1:0-4414 GCA_034409195.1 Dehalococcoidia bacterium | reverse complement strand
AGCCCACCCATATCAACGTGCTCAACACCAGGCCTAGCATTTGCTCGGTCATAGAATGTTTCACCCCTTCACTTTGTATTTAGCTCAGTGTCTGCGCCAAATGCAGGCAGTCCGTTGAAATTACCTGCAACTGGATAAATTTTCGTATATTATACCAGAGGATTGCAAGAGGTGGAACCTGAGTCTGTTTAGCACTCTTTTCAACTCCCTGAGTCCTCTGCACTTCCCGGTCATGCCATTGCGGTTGACACATGAGTCTTATCTTTCTTATTATAATCCTAATTATAATCTTAGCCAAAACGTTTCCAGGGTTAATCCAATGAATACGAAAAATATGAAGAATAAGACATTGATGAAGATTTGGGCCGTTCTTTTTGCCGTTGTGATAGTTCTCTACGTTCTTGCTACGACCATAGATTGGCTGGGCAAGCACCCTTGGGTGCTTGGCGGCTTGCTTTTCATCGCTGTCGTTCCTTTCACAGTTATTTTCTGGTACTACTTGTTGAAACAACGAACCGGGAAGTAGTGGGGAAAACAAAGTAGGGCAGACACACGGGTCTGCCCGAATTAAGAAAGGGCGTCCTTCCTATGCAGGAAGGGCGCCGCCGCAATTGTTAACCCAGAATTGGTTATCCTGCGATTGACTTGCCCAGCAGGAGCCTGGCGATAATCATCTTCTGAATCTGTGGGGGACCATCTCCAAGCTGATAACCCAGGACATCCCGCAGACGCATCGAGATGGGATGTTCTGTGCTGTAGCCCGGATGTCCAATTAGCACCAGCATGTCCTTGATGCACTGTACTGAGACCTCCACGCTGAACCACTTGGCCATGGCTGATTCCATAGTGTGAATCTGGCCCTGGTCCTTCAGCCACAGTGTCCGGTAGCAGAGCATCCTTGCCGCCTCGACCATGGTATAGTGCTCGGCGATGGGGAAGGACACACCCTGATAGGAGGCTATGAGCCTGCCGAATGTCCTGCGCTGTTTGGACCATTCCATAGCATCATGAAGTGAAGCCTGGGCACGGGCCAGGCACTCGAGGGCAACGATGATGCGCAGCCAGTCCAGCGTACCCATGAGGAGGTAGAAGCCCAGCCCCTCCTCGCCTATGCGGTTTCTCACAGGGACTTTTACATCGTCGAATGTCACGAAACTGGGATATAGTCCCGCATTCCCCATCCAGGGGAGAGGCCTTATAGTTACTCCGGGGAGGTCAGTGGGTGTCCAGAGCAAGCTTACGCCCCGAAATCCGGCCTTGGGGTCCGTCTTGACGGATATCGTGACCACATTGGCTACGGTAGCGCCGGGCAGCGGCGTTTTCTCTCCATTGACAATGTAATAGTCTCCCTTCCGTTCGGCTTTAGTTACAATGCCGGCCGCATCTGAGCCGGCTGCGGACTCTGTGAAACCGAAAGAATGCCTTTTATCGCGACTGATCAGAGGCGGGAACCACTCATCCTGTATATCCTCAGGAAGCTGGGTGAGGAGGGCGCTGGTTGCCTGTATCGAACCCACAGGCTCCACAGTAGGGTCTACCTTGGCTACCTCCTCCACAATAATGCCCAGGGAAACGTGGTCGATATGATGCCCGCCGTATTTCTCAGGTACATTGAGGTGGTTCCATCCCAGTTTTACTATCGTCTTATCGATATCGTACAGGTCCTTATGCAGCTCCTCAGGCCCCATCTTGGAGCGAGCCAGAGCCCCGGGAGCAAGCTCCTTTTGAGCAAACCGCCTCACCTCTTCCCGCAGGGTCTCCTGTTCCGGAGTGAAGCCGAATCCCGACATTATGTGGTGCTCCTTTCTCAGTCATACCCGAACTAGCGAAGCTTCAAATGCCAGTCCAAAGTATAGCATTTGAGTGTGCATTGAGTCAAGTTGAACTGAGTCTGGTCAGCTTCAATAAGCATTCCCAGAGTTAGGGGCGTGACAGGGCGTAGGGGCAGACCAATGTGTCTGACCTAATCTAAAATACAACAAATAAACTAGGAGAAACTTTGTTAGACACTAACTAACCATGATGCTATACTATCACAAACGACACTGGAGCGTATCTTGAGCCAGCGAAAGCATCTCATCTTAGCCCTCGACCTCGGGGGCACTCAATTCCGCCTCGCTCTGGCGAATGATAAAGGCGAGCTCCTGAAACGCTACGCAGCGCCTGTAAAACCGGATGACCCTGAACAGACAATCGAGGTGATTAAGGGTGCCATCTCCGATTCGCTCTCGGGCATCAATCGCTCCACCGTTAAGGGTATGGGGGTAGCCATCGCCGGGCTGGTCACGCAGGACACCGGGGTATTGCTTACATCGCCCAACCTTATGGCCTGGTATAACACGCCTGTAAAAGCCATCTTAGAGCAGGAACTCCAGCTTCCGGTCTCTGTAGGCAACGACGCCACTCTGGCTGCTCTGGGTGAGTATAAATTCGGCGCCGGCAAAGGTTGCCGCGACCTCGTTTATATCACAGTAAGCACTGGCATCGGCGGGGGAGTAATCACAGGGGGCAAGCTGCTGCTGGGCACCTGCGGCTTCGCCGCCGAGGTCGGGCACATGACCATAGACATCAACGGGCCCAGATGCAATTGCGGCAATATCGGCTGCCTGGAGACGCTGGCCTCCGGGACCGCCATCGCGCGATTCGCTGCGGAGGGGCTTTCCAGGGGCGAAAAGAGCTCCATTGCCGAGCTGGTGGCCGGGGACTATACCAAAATAACCGCCGAGATAGTAGAGAAAGCGGCAAAGTCCGGAGATACTATGGCTAAGGCTATCATGGATATGGCAGGCACCAATCTGGGCGTGGGGGTGGTCAACTTGGTACACATATTCAATCCCGAGCTTGTTGTTATCGGCGGCGGAGTATCCAAAGCTGGAGACCTTATCTTCGAACCGGTACGTCGTGTCGTCGCCAAGAGGGTGATGCGCGATATCTCAGTTCGTATTACAGCTTCCGCTCTGGGCGACAATCCGGGGCTCCTGGGTGCTGTGGCGCTTGCGCTGGGAGATACCTAGTAGTTCACGGGGCGAACGGGTCTTCCCAGAACTTCATCTCGCCCAATGCATCCTCAGCTGCTTCGCTGATTGACTCATCTGTGTTGTCCAGGCACTCTTGTAGAGCCTGTTTAGCTTCTCTACCTCCGATTCGTCCCAGTGCCTCAATGACCGAGATTTGAACCTGAGTATCGCTATCGTCAATGAGTTCAATAAGCCTGGGAACAGCTTCTTCCGCCTCAAGCTCTGCACAAGCCCTGGCTGCCTCGAACCTCAGTTGAGGATACGGGCTGCTGAGTTCCTGCAAAAGTATGGACAGCCACTCGGAGTTGCAGGTGCGCCCCATGGCACACAAAGCGCTGGCACGGAATTCCAGGCTGTCGCTCTGGTACGCCTGCCGGATCATATCCCCGACCTGGGGTTTGCTCATCATACTTATCGCTTCCAGAGCTCGGCGGCGTACATCTAGCTGCTCTTTTTTATTGTTATAGGCAGTGAGCAAAGCCTTTTCTACCTTATCTGCATCGCGCGCTGACAGCTCTCCGAATTCGGCAAGCATAGCAAACGTACCAAGAGCAGCAGCGGCAGCAGCTCGAACCGGACTTTCGAGATCGCCCAGCAGCAAGCCTATTAAAGGGTCGAGTAAAGAGCGTTCTTCGCATTCCGATAAACCCTCGATGGCCTTCACCCTCACCTCTCCATCACCATCGCCAAGACAGAGACGAAATATTTCATTGTAGTCCAGCTCGAAATTATCCTCAGCGAGTTCCGCCAGCATTTCCACAATCTGTCTGCGCCGCGCCACATCTATGGCAGCCCATGCGTTACGGAACGTTTGCATCTCCCCTCTTGAGAGGTCGGATAAATTGACTAGCTTCGAGACGACCAGAGGCTTCCCTGTGTCGCCCAACTCTTTCAAATAGTTTTCCAAAGATGATGGCATATCCTTAGCCCGACCACTTTTAATGTGTCATTGCTTTGAGTAGCCTGGAGCATCTGCTCCAGCTACCTCCTCATCCCTGCTTCTTCGTCGATACTGCCAGTTGAGAACAGCAAATATGTGGGGTCAACACTACCCCGCTCACCCATCTAGCCTTGTTGCCGATAGCCCTGATATCTTTCAAAGCCTCGTAGATATTGCCCGTGACCATGGTATCCTTTACCCGCCCCACCAGCTTCCCGTTCTGCACCCTGTAGCCAAGGAGCACATTGCCGCTGAAATCCCCTCCCAGCACATTCCCCATAGAGGCACCCATAAGCTCCTCAACCACTAACCCATCTTTAATATCGGCCAGCATGTCCTCGAAGCTGGTATCACCTTCATCGATAACAATGGCGCTCAGCGATGGGCTGGGCAGGCTGGCCAAGCTCCTCGAAGCACTGCCTGTGCTCTTCGTTCCCGCCAGGGCAGCGGTCTGCAG
>DAOUMT010000268.1:0-5670 GCA_034409195.1 Dehalococcoidia bacterium | reverse complement strand
GGATAGAAGGACGGCGTCTATGGTGTGAGGCGCGATAGGGAAAGGGTCCCAGTTCCTGGCCGTTAATTCTCGTTCCTGATAAAGGCCGCAATCTACCAGAAGCCTGACGCCGTTGGCTTCCAGACAGTATGCCGAGCCAGTCACGTTCTGGGCTGCGCCCAGAAAATTCAATTTAATCTGAATACTACGCCTCTCGTTGTTATGGGTAAAGGTAGCCTTAAGCAGTAAGATGAATTACCCCGAGGATTTCCAGTCCCCTGATAACCATGCTCACCGCGATGGCTGCCAGCAGTAGACTGAATACCCTCGACACCGCCTTTATTCCGCCCCGCCCCAGGAAAGCCGCAATCCTAGTGCCAGCCAGACATATAATCCAGGCAATGAATAGATTCAGGACGAAGGAGAGCGAGACCATATAGAGCGGGAACTCTTGCTGCGGTGGGGTCACCTGCTGTTGTTTCACCAGCAGTAGCAGGGTAGTTATGGTGGCTGGCCCCACTGTCAGAGGCGTACCTATGGGGACAACGCCCACCAATTCACGCGATTCCTGCTCGTGCACTTCTACCATCTGCCCTGTTATTATGTACCTGATGGATAGCGCCAGCAGGATAAGCCCTCCTGCAATGGCGAAAGACCCGAACGATATGCCCATTGCGTTCAGGACTAGCTGGCCCAGGAACAAGAAGGCAAAGCCGACGATGGCAGCAGTTATCATTGCGATATTAATCATCCTGAAGCGCTCGCCTGCTGTCATGCCTTCGCCTGCGGAGATGACAAAAGGCAGGTTCCCTATAGCATCGATGACGATGAACAGAGGCACGAAAGTCAGTACGAAATTATGAGCAGTCAATTTTCACCTTATTTGGAGATAGCCTAAACTAGCCTACGATGGTAAAGCAACGGCGCTCGGTTGTCAACGGCCATAATGAGGGTGCAGTAATTGGGGTGGTGGTTTTAAGCGTGCTCGATATCTTCGATGCCGGCCTTTTCCAGGATATCCTCTATGCGGTCAACGTGCTCGAAAAAAAGGCTGCTCCGGACATATTCAAAGCGGGGCCGGGGTATATCGATTTTCACTTCGCCGATCATTCTTCCCGGCCGGGGAGCCATGACTAGCACCCTGTCAGCCATGAGGACGGCCTCTTCGACCAAGTGGGTGACTATGACAAAGGTATCGGGATGTGTGGTGCGGTCGTTCCAGATGCGCAGTGTTTCCTTTCGCAGCTCTCTGGCAGTCACCTCGTCAAGCGAGGAGAACGGCTCGTCCAGAAGCAGGACATCCGGGGCTACCGCGAGTGCTCGCGCTATACCCACTCGCTGCTTCATCCCTCCGGAAAGCTCGCTGGGATAGTTATTTTCGAAACCTTCCAATCCCAGCTTTTTCAGCAATGCCTGTGCAACTTCCTCTTTCTCCCGCCGGCTTATCGGCTTAGTGTCCAGAGCAATGAGGATATTGTCCCTGGCCGTCTTCCAGGGCAGCAGGGCAAAATTCTGGAAAACCATGCTGACCCCGGGTATAGGCCCCTTGATAAGCTTATCCTGGAAATAGATATGGCCCTTGGTGGGGAATTCGAGCCCTGCGATCATTCTCAGGATAGTGCTCTTGCCGCAGCCGCTGGGACCGATAATGGCCAGGAATTCGGTGTCCTCTATGCCGAATGAGACATTGTCCAGGCTCAGCAGCTCTCCCTTTGGTTCGTAGAATGTCTTGCTGACCTGCTCAATTCTTATCAGAGGCAAGTTTTACCCCTCCTCGAGTACATGGGTGCTGGCGCGGCTGAGAAGCCTTCTCCAGATCAGGCTGTTCATGACGATGACTATGGTACTCATCACAACCAGGAGCATTACCAGTTGATGGTTATTGCCGGTCTGGGAGGCCTCGTCCAGGGCAGAGCCCAGCCCGGGTATAGTATGGACCTTGTTTCCGATATTAACATATTCGGAGACAATAGTAGCGTTCCATCCTCCTCCCCATGCCAGTATACTGCCGGTGACCAGGGCGGGCAATAAGGCCGGGATCGCCATATGACGAAGGTATCTGCGCCCCCGTATACTAAATACTTCTGCCAGGTCTTTTATCTCTTTGGGCCAGTGCTCCACCGCCTCGATGACATTGAATATCAGATACCATAGCATTCCGGTGAGCATCAGGAGCACGGCAGCGATCTCCAGACCTATTTGTTCCGGAAAGATACTGGTGAAGATAAGCCAGAGCAGAGGAAAGTATGCCAGAGCCGGGATTGATTGGGCTACATCGGTAAAGATGATTATAGAATTCTTGGTAGCCGGTCGCTGCAAAATGAGATATCCCACGGCTATTGCCAGGGCAAGGCTTATGAAATAAGCAATGGCCAGCCTGCTCATGGAGTACCCCGTGTCTCTGGCAAGGTGCTCCAGGTCGAGGGACGTGATAGGCAGCCGTATCCATCCGTAGAAAACGCCGACAATCACTATGAGCAAGCCCACGGCAACCAGCAGGTAATTCAGCCTTCTGATGCGGAAGCGGAGTAGAAACCATGATGGCAGATGCACGCCCTGGACGGCGTTCAATCTGGAGTCGATGTAGTTGACCTGTTTGGCCCAGAAGCTTTGCCCCGCAGATTCCCTGGGAGTGAAACCGTGAAGCAGCAGAAACCGGTGTTCCTTGGCCCTCTGATTCAGGCGGTGCCAGATGAGCCTGTTCATCAAAAAGACGATGATACCTATGGTTGCCAATCCGGCCAGTGACATCCAGACGCTGCCATATCGGAAGGAGGCCGTCTGAAGATAGTATCCCAGGCCGGGAAGCGAGTAAGTCTTGCCCCCGTAGTTTATGTACTCAGTCACGATGACGAAATACCAGCCGCTGCCCCAGGCCAGGATGCTTCCTGCGATTACGTAAGGGTAGATAGAGGGGAACAAGATATGCTTTAGATAGTCCCAGCCCTCGATGTGGAAGACCTGGCTCATATCCTTCAAATACGACGGCATAGACTTGATACCGGCGATTACGCCGAAGACGATGCTCCACTCCATGCTGGTGAAGAGCAGGAACATGGAAGCTAACTCGAGACCGAAGGTGCTGCCGTGAAATGCGCCAATGATGACTGCCAGGGCCAGCGGAAAGAAACCCAGCACGGGGACCGACTGCAGGATATCAAGAAGGGGTATTATCAGGTTGCCCACCCTCTCTTTGGTAGCGGCCAGGATGCCGATCCCCAGGCCAAAAGCCAGGCATATGACGTAAGTGATGCTCAATCTAAGGAGGGTGCGCAGGGCATAATAGGGCAGGAGATGAGTCTCGGGAAAGGCAGAAGCCTTCAGATATATTATCCCCAGTAAGGCGGCGAAGCCCAGGATGCCCAGACTTATTATGAGTTTCTGCAGAGTTATTCGCGACGACGTGACTACTTCCCATAGCTTTAGAAATCTGTTTTCGCCATATCCTAACCCTCTGACTATTGGTAGTCAATACTCTCTTGTGGCAAAATTGACGTCTAAGGTAAAATTGTAGCGGCACTAAGACCAGGGGTATCGAGATGAAGAGAGTTGAGTTAGAGAAACTTCCCAGGAGGACCTTAATAGAGCTGGCGAAGGTATATTCCCGAAACTGGCAGTCCCTCGATGGCAACTGGTTCGGCCTTGTGGAGGCTGAATTTGGCCTGGAAACTGCGGTCAGGCTGGATTTAAAGAGCTGGGAGAAACAGGCTGTCCTGGAGGCGCAGAGGATAAAGAAAGTGCTGAATCTCGATAAAGGCGGGCTATCATCGGTTCTGACTGTGCTGAGCTTTATGACTTGGCAGCTTGCCTCTCCTCTTTTTGAAATCGAGGAGGAAAGCCCTGAGAAAATAGTCTTCTCTTATCCGCGCTGCATCATTCACGAAAGCAGGAACAGGCAAGGCAAACCGGTGTTCCCCTGCAAAACTATGAAGCTGGGACTTCTCTCCAGTATCGCCCAGGTAGTGGAGCCGAAGGCGGTGGTCAGGTGTCTTAATTGCCCTCCCGACCCTCATCAGGAAGGCTTCTGGTGCAGGTGGGAGCTCAGGCTTAGATAAAGGGTGTGTCACACGCGCATGAGGTAATTTTCTAAATCCTTCTCGTCTTCGGGGACAAATGCCTTATATTTTTGGGCAAACCTCTGTTTTAGCTCGTCCTTAGCTAAGAAAGCGGCCACCGGATGCCCTACAATCTCGAAACAGCCCTCATCGTCCGCACTGTCTCCCAGGTATGCCACATTCCTGGCATCCATATTCCTGTCCTGAAGCAACTTCAGTAGAAACTCAGGCTTCCTTTTATAAATATCAAGGCCGAATCCAATAGCCTCTCCGCGGTTTGCTTTGAGCTTATCGGCCTCGATAAAATCAAAGCAGTCAGCATATCCGGCAACTGCCAGAATCCTTTCGATGCCATATCCATATCCGGCTGAGAAAATGCCCGTGGTCTTACCGGACTTATGGCACTCTCTGATCGGCCTGAGGACTCTATGCTCCAGCTTATCCAGGGTCTGCCGCTTACGTGCGTACTTTTCAATGGAACGCAGTATTACCGAGACCGGCACGCCCTCTATTATCCGTTCGTTATAGATGCGGAACAGCGCTCTGATGAAATCAGCTTCGGCATTGCTGCGTCCCCTCTCATATAGCTCTTCCAATTCCCTCCTCGCTTTCAGGATGCGGGCCATCCTGAAAGGATGAAAGGGGAAGGAAGCCCTGAACACATCCCTTGCCGCGTTCTCCAGCACGGGCCTCTCGTCCGGGTACTCGATCAGCGTACCGTTCCAGTCGCATATTATGGTGTCAATTGACATAACGAAACCATCAGCCTGCGATTGCGTTCCAGAGTGCTCTGAGTTGAATATTATACCATTTTCACTCGCTGTGAATATGTATCCGGCCTTCCTGCTGCCGTACCATTTTCGCATAATTATTAACCGAAATTACTATTTATACCAGGTGGTAGTAATGGTAACTTTGAATTGGGGCAGTGCTCTGACAATGTCCAGCACTGAAGGAGTAGATATGGAACAGCCCAGGGGAACGATATTAATAGTAGACGACGAAGAGCCCAACAGAGCTACCCTCTCCCGCAAATTGCAGGCTGAGGGCTATACTTGTGCCACGGCGAACGATGGCGAGGGGGCTCTGAGGAGGACCTCAGTACAGGAATTCGACCTGGTGCTTCTGGATTTGGATATGCCCGGGCTGTCGGGCATGGAGGTATTGGTTCGAGTAGCTGCTGCACATCCCGATACCTGTGTCATTATGATGACGAACATAGATAACATCCCCTCAGCGGTCGAAGCGATGAAGCTGGGCGCCTATGATTACGTGATTAAGCCTCTGAATATGGACGATGTGGCTATGAGAATAGAGAGAGCACTGGAAAGAAAGAGACTGGCTCAGGAAAACAGGGAGTATGAGTACCATCTGGAGCATAAGGTCGAGCTTCAGGTATCTCAGATACGGAAGTATCTATATGATGCCGTCGAAGCTCTTGGCATCCAGCAGATGTCGATGGATACACCCGACGCGATGCATAAGGCGCAGCAGTATGCCAGAAAAATGTTTCAGATAAGCGGCACTAGGGATGAGGCTGATATGGAGGCCGCTTATTTAAAGATGGCCAGGACTTTGTCTGCGATAGCTGAGGCACGCGAGCCTTACGCCAGCGGTCACGCCGACAGGGTGGGCT
>DAOUMT010000267.1:0-2871 GCA_034409195.1 Dehalococcoidia bacterium | reverse complement strand
GTTCGATAAAATCATCAAGGGTATTGAATTCATCGAGAATGTAGCCCGGCCATTTATGCATATCGAGTATCTGCCTAAACCGGTTATTGCGGCTGTCAACGGGTACGCGTTCGGCTTCGGCACAGGTATAACCCTGGCCTGCGACATTGTTATTGCCTCCGATAAGGCTAAATTCGGCACCAAGGAAGTCAACTGGGGACAGATACCCATAGAGACGCTGCTTCGCGGTGCTGAGCATGTCGGCAAGCGCACCATTTCATACATGACTCTCACCGGTGCCACTTTCACGGCCGAAGAGGCCAAAGCCGTGGGACTAATAAACAAGGTGGTTCCCCACGACCAGCTAATGCCAGAGGTCATGAAAATAGCAGAGGGGATGAAGCAGGGCGCACCGCTGGCCCAGAGAATGATTAAGAGAGTGCTGAACCGCAAGTGCCATGAGGACTGGGATTGGACAGTTCTCATGATGCCGACCATCTTCTCCAGCGAGGATGTTGCCGAGAGCATGAAGGCCTTCAAAGAGAAGCGGAAACCGCAGTTCAAAGGCAGATAATGGCAGATATATAAGGAGGTAGGTACATGTTCGATGAAAAAACTTTAGGAGAAGCTAAGAAGTTTCTTGACCAATGGCAGGAATCCGTTAACAAGATATACCAGGGCAAGGATTTCGCAGCCAAGACGAACTCCGGCATTCCTTTAAAACCCGTTTATACGCCGCTGGACATCCAGGACATCGACTATGCAAAAGATATCGCTATGCCCGGGTCTTATCCCTACATAAGAAGCAACTACCCCATCCACTACCAGTACCAGCCCTGGGTTAACCAGCCGGTGCACGGATACGGCTTACCCGAGCATACCAAAGAAAGAATGGACGCTCTGACCAAGGCCGGTATGGAGGGCTACTTCGGAGCCAGGAGCTACAACCTGGTATGGGATTATCCCGGATACTTCGGCATCGACCCGGATGAGCCTGAAGCCGAAGGCTATATCGGTAAAGACGGGGTCTCCTGCAACACCCTCGATGATTTCGCCCGCATGCTTGACGGGCTGGACATCGCTAAAAACAACATCATACTCATAAACGGCGATACCCTCCCTATGTTCGCTCTCTATATAGCTTACGCCGAGAACAGAGGTGTGCCGAGGGGCAGCCTGCGGGGCAACACGATGAACTGGGTGTTTACCGCCTGGTATGCTCCGAACTTCATGTGGGAAACCGAGGACGCGCTGAAACTGGCCACTGAAAATATACACTTCTGCGTCAAGAATATCCCCCGCTGGAACCACACGAATATACAGGGACACGCGATATCTGAGACCGGCGCTGATGCTATACATCAGATGGGCTTCTGTCTCGGCACCGCCAGAGCCGTTGCAGACTCATGCAAAGCTGCCGGACTGAACCCCGATGATTTCCTGACAGGTATAGGCTTCCAGATTGCGCAGTGCAATGACTTCTTCGAGTATATCTGCATGTTCAGAGCCTGGAGGAAGCTCTGGGCCAGGATTGCACGAGAAAGATACGGTGCAACCAAGCCAGCCGCCATGCACCTGAGAACGCATACCAACACCTCATGCTTCGAGCTGGTCAAGCAGCAGCCTTTGAACAATATCATTCGCAGCGCCTACCACGCTCTGGGTGCGGCGCTTTCAGGCACGACGGCAATGCAGATACCGGCTTACGACGAGCCTATTGGCATCCCCACCGAGGAGTCCGCTATCCTGACGCTCAGGATACAGCAGATTCTGGTACACGAGACTGGGATAACCAGAGTCGGCGACCCATTAGCAGGCTCCTACTACGTCGAATGGCTGACCAAGCGGATGGAGGAAGAGGGAGAGAAGATTCTCAAGGAAATCGATGATGCAGGGGGATTTGTCAAAGCTCATAAGGCTGGAATGCTGGCTACGGTCCTGAGAAAGGGCTGCGACCAGTGGAGGGACGAGATAGATAAAGGCAAGAGGATAGTAGTGGGTTGGAACAAATATCAAACTGAGGAAGCCCTTAAGGTCAAAGCGTTCAGGCCTGACCCCGAGGTCGCCAGGATTTCCATCGAACGAACCAAGGAATATAAGAAGAACAGAGATCAGGCGAAGACCGATGCAGCGCTCAACGGCGTGGTCGAGGCCTGCAAGAAATTGAAGGCGGGCGAATACGGCCATGTGATGCCTGCCTGCATCGAGGCTGCCAAGGCGCATGCCACTGCAGGGGAAATCTCGAAGGCGCTGCGGAAGGTGATGAGATGGGGTCCCGAATACAACGTAATGCTGAAGTTCTAGAGACGACAGCCCGTCTTACTATTGTGAAAGGGGGTTACGAAATTGTCTAAAAACGGAAGGCCGAAAGTCCTGCTGGTAAAGCACTGGATAGATATCCACGACAGAGGGCTGAGGCTGATTGCATCGCGCTGCAGGGATGCAGGATTCGAGGTAGTTTATGCCAGCTACAGCCAGCCGGAAGAAGTGGTGAAAATGGCTATGCAGGAGGACGTGGATGTTATAGGCATGAGCTTCTTCACCAGCGCCTACGAAGCCCATCTTCCCAGAGTGATGGAGGGGTTGAAGAAGAATAAATTGGACCACGTTATGGTCGTCCTGGGAGGAGTCATCCCGGACGAAGACTACGATATGCTCAAGAAACAGGGCGTCAGGGCGATATACGGTGCAGGTTCGGACGTGAACCAGTTCATAGAGCTGGTGAAAGCGGAGGTGCCCCAGCAAAAGAAGTAGGCAGCTAAGTTAGCTCCGACTGAACTATAAAAGGAGGGTGCGATGGCTTACGAAACAATCCTCGTAGAGAAAAAAGAGGGGGTCTGCAAAATAACTTTTAACCGCCCTCAGGTCTTGAATGCCTTTAACCCGACGATG
>DAOUMT010000266.1:0-4855 GCA_034409195.1 Dehalococcoidia bacterium | reverse complement strand
CGCATATCCTCAATGACCTTGCCTTTGGGACGACCCAGATGAGAGCAAAGGATGACCTTGCTCTTTTTATCAAGCAAGTATTTTATGGTGGGCAGCGCGGCACGGATGCGGCTATCATCGCTGATGGCCTTGGTCTGGGGATCGAGGGGTACATTGAAATCGACCCTGACCAGCACCCTCTTACCTTTGAGCTCGATGTCGCGGACTGTTTGCTTGTCCATACTATCACCTCGAGATAGCTTCCAGCCGTTCTTTAATCGATTTTACCTCGGATACCACCTTGGTGTCATTGTCATAGGGGCTGATGCCCTTGCGGTCAGCCTCGGCGATCTTAGGATTGAAGCTGATGTAGCCGAGAAGCTCGAAATCGGGGAGGTTCTCCGTAATGAACTGGCGGTCGGCATCGCTGGCAATCTTGTTGCCCACGACATAGCATTTCTTTATGCCTATATCCTGAGCCAGTCTCTTTACAACTCTTGCCGTTTCCACGCTCCTCTGGCCCGGCTCCACCACTACTATGAAGGCGCTCACGGCAGTAGCTGTGGCTCGCCCCAGGTGCTCGATGCCGGCATCCATGTCCATAATCACGATCTCGGACTTCCGGAGAACGAGGTGATTCAGCAAGTTTCTGAGCAGGGCACTCTCAGGGCACATGCAGCCGCTTCCGCCCTTCTTCACTGTGCCCATAACGAGCAGTCTTAGGCCGTTTTTCTTTATAGAGAAGCGGTCAGGGATATCATCCACTTTGGGGTTGAGTTTGAAGATACCACCCGTAGTGCCAGGCTTACCCCCCGTGCGTTCCTCTATCAATTCCTTCATTTCTGCAATGGGGGTGATACGACTGAGTTCCTCTGAGGAGATACCAAGGGCTGTCCCCAGGTTGGCATCTGGATTGGCGTCTATAGCCAGCACGGTACTACCTTCAGCAGCGTAAAGGCGAGACAGCAGGCTTGCCAGGGTTGTCTTGCCTACCCCGCCTTTCCCTGTGATCGCCAGTTTCAGCATTTCCGGCTCCTTCTGGTTTACAATCCTGCGTGACTTTCTGATTATACAATGGCTCAGTTAAAAGTGCTACGGTCTAGGGGAGGATTTGGTTTTTTCCCGTCAGCAAATTTTGGATCTGAGGATTCCAGAACTCTAGTGGTAGAACAGGTGAGTCCGAGCGCCTAATCCCCCTTGCCCCCTTTAAGAAAGGGGGAATTATGAGCTTAAATGTTGCTAGTATTGACGCTTCAAGAGGAAGGCAGCAATTGCCCTGAGCTCTTCTTTGTCTGATGCTGGTATATTTACAGCGTTCAATTCGGATATCGCCTGGCGATAGTGTTTGTCGCTCATACCTTGAACATAGCCCTGTGCATCCAGTCTGTTAAGTATGTGCAGGACATTTTCTATGTCAGCGGGTTCAATCACCTTCTTTTGATAGATTGACCATAACAGCTCCCTGTCATCGCCCTTCGTTTTCTCAAGCGCATAGACGATGGGTAGTGTTTTTTTCTTCATCAGGATATCGGAAGTATTGGATTTGCCAGTGGTCTTTTCGTCACCCCAAAGGCTCAGGACGTCATCATGCACCTGAAAAGTCATTCCCAGATTATGGCCAAACAGTTTCAAACGCGCGAGCAAAGACTCGTCGTCCGTGCCGAGAAGCGCCCCGACCTCCAGTGAGCAACGGAACAGGGCAGCAGTCTTGCAGCCGATAACTTCCAAGTAGTCATTGATACCGATGTCGAGTCGGTTTTCGTAGCTGATGTCAAGATATTGTCCCTCGCAAAGTTTGAGGCTAGCTTCACCGAGGATTCGGGCGGCGCGCACTACCTTTTGGTGCGGTACGCCAACATCTTCGAGTCTCAACAATGACGATAGCGCCAGGGCGTGCATGCCATCGCCAACATTTATCGCTTGAGGCTGGCCCCAGATGTGCCACACGGTAGCCCGCCCTCGTCGCGACGAGCTTTTATCCTGGATGTCGTCATGTATCAGGGAGAAATTATGAACCAGTTCCACGGCTGCTGCTGCTGGGAGTGCCTCGCGCCACTCACCTCCCACTGCCTGGCAGGCGAGAAGGCAGAGAATGGGACGAAGCCTTTTGCCAATTGATGCCGATTGAGGATTGCCTCGTTCGTCTATCCACCCCAGATGGTAGCGCATCATATCATACATGGGTAATGAAGCTTCACCCACGGCGAATCTTAACTCTGCCTCTAGTTCTGCCCTGTATCGCCGCCAAATAGTGTCAAGATCGGCCATTTCTCATCCCGGTCATAAAGATTAGGCTTGCCAGGTGCCGGATATGCCGCTGAGTAGGTAACAGAGACGTTTCGCTTACCCCTTAGCCTTAGAATGGTAATGATTACGGGCAAGCTCAGGGAAGAAGGAGAGGATGCGCTGCGCTATACCCTCGGCATCAAGGCTGTAGTTGGCACGGAGGAGTTCCTGCGGGCCATGCTCTACGAACTCGTCGGGAATCCCTATGCGTAAGGCACGAACGCCAGCCATACTGGAGAGAAGGCTCAACACTGCGCTGCCGAAGCCGCCGGCAAGAGCATTTTCTTCTACAGTGACCAGTCTCTTATTCGTGCTCACGGTTTCCAGGATAAGGTCGGAATCGAGGGGCTTGACAAAACGGGCGTTCACTATGGTGCAATCTACGCCTTTTTTATTGAGGATCCAGGCTGCCTCAAGGGAGGGACCCACAGCAGAACCTATGGCTATGACAGCTAAATCGCCTCCCTTCTTGATAACGTTCCCTTTACCTATGGGTAACTCTTTGAGCTTTTCGTCGAGAGATACCCCTCTGCCTGTGCCCCGGGGATAACGAATGGCTATAGGGCCTCCGTGTCTTACTGCGGTATAAAGCATGTGCTCGAGTTCGTTTTCATCGCTGGGCGCACTGACTATCAGATTGGGGATGCAGCTCAGGTATGAAAGATCGAGGGTGCCCTGGTGAGTCTTGCCATCCTCACCAACGATGCCAGCCCTATCGAGAGCAAAAATAACTGGCAAATTCTGGATACAGACATCGTGGATAATCTGGTCGAATGCGCGCTGCAAGAAGGTGGAATAGATAGCGACAACAGGTATATACCCTTGAGTGGCTAGACCGGCAGCGAAGGTTACCGCATGTTGCTCACAGATACCGACGTCGAAGACTCGTTTGGGGAACTTTTGAGCTACCAGGCTCAATCCTGTCCCTTCAGTCATGGCTGCGCTGATCGCTATCAACTTCTCGTTTTCCTGGAAAAGGCGCAGCAAGGTCTTGCCGAAAATCTCGCTGTATGACGGAATCCCATTGCTTCCACTATTCTTTCCTGATATTCCGTGGAACTTTATGCTATCTTCCTCAGCAGGCTCGTAGCCTTTCCCTTTTGTGGTGATGGTGTGAACAAAAACAGGCCATGGAGTATAATCGCGTGCGTTTGTCAGAGCTGTTTCGAGTTCGGCTATGTTATGTCCATTGATGGGACCGATATATTTAAATCCAAGGGAGTCCCAGAGCATAGTCGGCAGAACCACGCCTTTGATTCCCGCCTTGAACTTTTTCATTCCTGACCAGACCGTTTTTCCTCCGGGCAGCATCGGTATCACACGCTCGGCCCCTTCTTTGGCCAGATAATATCTCGGGTCGAGGGTAATCCTATTCAGCGACTGGGATAGCGCGCCTACACTGGGCGAGATAGCCATGGCATTGTCATTGAGGACGACTATCATCCTTTTGCCCAGATGTCCGGCATGGTTTAGCGCCTCTAAAGCCATACCTCCGGTCAGAGAACCATCGCCTATGACAGCGACGACGTGAAAATTTTCACCGGCTAAGTCCCGACCCGCGGCCATGCCTAAGGCTGCAGAGATTGAGGTCGAGGCATGTCCTGTGCTGAAAGCATCGTGTGGGCTCTCGGAACGGTCCGGGAATCCCGACAGGCCATGATACTGGCGGAGCGTATCGAATCTTTCCCTCCGGCCGGTCAGAAGTTTGTGGGCATAGCTCTGATGTCCCACATCCCATATAATTTTATCAACAGGAGTGTTGAATACCCTGTGCAGGGCAATGGAGAGCTCGACTGCTCCCAGGCTGGAGGCCAAATGGCCCCCGTTGTTGCTTACTACATTTACCAGTTCGCTTCTGATTTCATCGGCAAGCTCGCTGAGTTCGGGATATGTGAGCCCCTTAAGATCGGCAGGGCTTTTTATATTGTCTAGTATTTTCGCCACAGTATCTGCTCCCCGTCATAAGCCTTCCGATAGGACGATGCGTGAGTTAATGCTCCATAGCCTGTATCTTTTCCACACGCCGGGCGTGTCTGCCGCCTGCAAAGTCGGCGCTGAGGTAGGTGCTGACGATATCGCGCATCAGCCCCTGACCTATCACCCATTCGCTGAGGCACAGCACATTGGCATTGTTATGCTCCCGGGCGCGTCGGGCGCTGAAGGTGTCATGACATAGCGCAGCCCTGATCCCGGGCACTTTGTTGGCGACGATTGACATGCCGATGCCCGTGCTGCAAATCAAAATACCATGATCGAACTTATTCTGTGATACCGCCTCTGCCAGAGGCCGCGCGATATCGGGGTAATCTACGGAGCTGCTGTTAAAGCAGCCGAAGTCCTCATAGCTATGTCCCAACTCGGAAAGCAAACCAACTATCGCCTGTTTCATGGCGAACCCAGCGTGGTCAGAGCCAATTGCGATGCGCATTGTTTTGTTCCCTAATTTCAGTAACCCTGAGGAAATATAGATATTATATCACAATCTGCGGCAGACGACGCCATGAAGATTAGTGAAAAACCCTAAACTACATGTTTGCCAGAATGAAGCTGCAAACCTTTTCCAACTCTGCCCTGGGTATTGCCCCCTCTC